>NZ_JBJFZS010000006.1:0-18531 GCF_045032595.1 Ornithinimicrobium jinqii | reverse complement strand
TCCCGACCGAGCCGCAGCCGACCGAGCCGCAGCCGACCGAGCCGCAGCCGACCGAGCCGCAGCCGACCGAGCCGCAGCCGACCGAGCCGCAGCCGACCGAGCCGCAGCCGACCGAGCCGCAGCCGACCGAGCCGCAGCCCACCGAGCCGCAGCCCACCGAGCCGCAGCCCACCGAGCCGCAGCCCACCGAGCCGCAGCCCACCGAGCCGCAGCCCACCGAGGGACCGACCGAGACGGACGATGGTCAGATCAAGACCTGGCCCGCGGGTGGTGTTCAGACCGGTGGTGAGCCTGGCGGCGGAATGGACGCCATGCTGCTGACGACCGGCCTTCTTGCCATCGCTCTCGGCCTCGGCGGACTGGTGATGACTCGCCCCACGAGCACTAGCACTAGCGCACGTCACCGGTTGATGTGACCGGACGGCACCGCCCAGCGGGCCACAGTCGCCACCCGGCGGCTGTGGCCTGCTGGGTCCTGCTGGGCGTCGGGCTCACCACCGTCGCGTTCGCGCAGGGCCCAACCCGTACGCAGGCCGCCCTGCCATCGCCCGGGTCGACAGCCGTCCAGGCCTCGTTCGGTGTCGCCGCCACGACGGACTCGTCCACTCCGGCGCCGTCATCGGCCACACCGGCGCCGTCATCGGTTACACCTGCGCCGATACCGGGGCCCGCCCCTCGCGCCTCGGGCGAGCTCGAGCCGAAGGAGGGCGAGCCCGACGCAGCGCAGCAGGTCCTGGCTCCAGCGCTGCGGGAGGTTCCACTCGAAGTGTCACCCGCTGCCACCGAAGGCACGGACACGTCTTTGACCCCCGCGGCGGGAAACACAGAGACCGGCCGTCCCGCCACGGTCACGGTCCACGACATCGGGGTGGAGTCGGTCCTCCAACCCCTTGGTCTCAACGACGACGGCAGCCTCGAGGTCCCTGCTCCCGGATCTCGATACGACGAGGCGGGTTGGTTCACCGGGTCCCCGCGGCCAGGCGAGGTCGGCCCGGCCGTCCTGCTGGGTCACGTCAACGGGATCGCGGGAGCGCCCTCGGTGTTCTACCGGTTGGCCGAACTGCGCGCTGGGCACCGAGTCACCGTCACTCGGGACGACGGATCACAGGCCGTCTTCGAGGTGTACCGGGTAGAGCAGTACCCGAAGAACTCATTCCCCTCCGCGGCCGTGTACGGGGACACGACGGGACCAGAACTGCGTCTGATCACCTGCGCCGGTACGTGGGACCCGGGGACCGGGCACTACCGCGACAACACCGTGGTCTACGCACAGATCGTCTCAGGTACGTGACCCTTCTTGCGAGCCGTCAATAGCGCATCCTTGGCCCTCGGAAATCATGGACGCTCTTATTCGTCCGTGACCCAGGAACTCGACATAGGAAGGAAGTCGGACATCGACCGTGATATCTGTGCACGGGCAAATCCACGGACTGGTGTAGTCAGCACAATAGGAGAGTAATGGGCGCGGAATCGTTCGTGCACGTGGTGGGTCTGGCCATGCTCGCCGTGTGTCTGGTAGCACTGGGCATACAGCACTCGCGTGAGGTGATCGTCGGTGCCGACGCGCTTCTCGGCCCATCAGCACCTTGCGAGCAGCGCGACAGTGCCGGCACCTCTCCCTCCAGGGCGGACAGGTGCGAACCGTCGCGGTCGCAGTCTCGGGCAGTCTCCTCGCCGCCCCCCGGCCTTCCCATCCATTCGCCGGCGAGCCACCACACCCACCTCTCGACGCGTTCCTGTCCGGACCGACCCGGACGCGGCAGCTGGGCAGCAGGCCGAGGTGCTCCCGCAGGCTCCCGCTCCCTCTGCACCACCGACGTGCGCCGGCTGCCTCGCAGCGGTTGACGCTGAGCCGCGCAGTGGCCGGGTTGGTTTCCGGGTGCGACGCCGGGCGGACGGCGCGAGGATGGCAAGACGCACCCCCGGTGAGGAGAAGCAGATGAGCTCGACATCACGACCACCCGCCATCGTCCGCTGGACCTTGAGGCTCGAGGAAGCCACGGCCCTCGACGAGGCTGTCCACTCGCTCGAGGCGCCGATCCGGTCCACCTTCGGCACCGGCGCGCGCGCCTCCCTGCTACGCGGGGACTGGCTGGGTCACGCGGTCCACCCGCTGCTGACCGACGTCGTCATGGGCACGTGGACCAGTGCCAGCCTGCTGGACATCTTCGGAGGTCCCGGCTCCTCGGCTGCTGCGCAGAAACTCGTCGGTGCTGGACTCCTCGCTGCCGGCCCTACCGCGTGGACGGGGTGGGCGGAGTGGTCGGAGGCCGGGACGCGCGAGAAGCGGGTGGGCGTCGTGCACGCGACGGCCAACGCGGTCGCGATCAGCGCCTATGCGGCATCGTGGGTCTCACGCAGAAGAGGTCGGCACGGCGCCGGTGCCGCGCTGGCCCTGGCGGGGGCGACCGTCTCCGGCGTCGGTGCCTACCTGGGTGGACACCTGGCCGCAGCACGCAAGGTCGGCAGCCGTCACGACGCCTACGACGACCTCCCCTCGGGCACCCACGCGGAGCTTCGCCGTGCCAACTGATCGGCAGCGTCGGTGGCAGGACTTCTCACCCCGGCAGAAGGCTGCGCTTCTCACCCTCGCCTCGGTCCAGCTGGCGCTGGCCGCCACCGCGTGGGCGGACCTGGCGACACGGCCGTCCGAGCAGGTCAACGGACGCAAGTCCGTCTGGGCCGCGGTCATCGCCGTAAACTTTGTCGGGCCGGTGGTCTACTTCCTCCGGGGTCGTCGGCGCAGCTGAGCATCAGCGCCAGGCGCACCGCCGCGGTCGGGCGAGGAGGTCGTCCTACCCGGACCGGTGTCGGTCCGGCGCCCCGCGCCCCGTCCGGCGCACCTCGGAGCGGCGGCGCGCCAGCTCGGCGGCCATCTCAGGGTCGTCCTGCACGAGGTAGACCAGGCCGCAGTCGTGGGGACCGGTCGCCCCGGGCACGCACAGGCTGCACGGGTCGCCGGGGCGGATCGGGCACTGAGGGACCGGACGACGCGAGGCAGCCACGAGACGGAGAACGCCGGGCGACGAGCCGAGATTCCTCGCCTCAGGCCGGGAGCAGCCGGGCGGTGAGGTGCGCGACGCGTCGGCGGCGACGCCATACCGTCAGCGCCACCAGCGGGGGGCCGACCACCACGTAGGCCACCCATGCCTGGGCGAGCCCGACGCCGACGACCTGGATGAGATAGGCGGCGAGGGCGACGGCCGTCCAGTTGACGACCGCCTCGACAACCAGGGGGGAGACGGTGTCCCGCATGCCGCGCAGCGCACCGGTCTGCTGCATCGTCACGGCCCAGAACGGCTGGGTCAGCAGCATCACCTGCAGGGTCGCCACCCCCATCGTCACGACGTCGGGGTCGTCGGAGAAGACGCCCATGACGGGACGCGCCCCGACGAAGAGGGCGCCGGCGATCACGAGCACGAGCAGGAGCGACCACCGCGTGGTGATCCGGATGACTCGGTCGGCGACGTCGGGGCGACCCGCGCCGACGGCCTGCCCGACCAGGGCCGTGGTGGCCAGCTGAACGCCGATCGCCGGCAGGAAGACGATCGAGAGCACCGTCATCGCGACGCGCTGGACCGCCATCTCGGTGGTGCCGATGTGGGCCACGAGCACGGTGAACGCCAGCCAGGCACCGGAGATGAGCAGCTGCTCCCCGGCCGCCGGCGTGCCCAGCCCGAGTATCTCGCGCCCGACCCCCCACCGCGGTCGCCACCCGCTCCGCGCACGGATCGAGACGACCGCCCGCCCGCGCCACAGCACCGCGAGCACGAGCACGACGGCAAGCAGCCGCGAGGTGAAGGTGGCCCAGGCCGCACCGACCACCCCCATCTCGGGCAGGCCGAGGTGGCCGTGGATGAGCGTCCAGGCGAGCACCACGTTGACGACGTTCGCGGCCAGCGTCACGACCATCGGCGTGCGCGAGTCGCCGGCGCCGCGCAGCACGCCCGTGGAGAGGAGGAGCACGACGAGGACGACGACGGTCCCCATGGCCACCTGCAGGTAGGCCGTGCCCGTCGCGGTGGCCTCGGCAGTCAGCCCGAAGCCGTCCACGAGCAGCGGGGCGCCGAACCAGCCGGCGACCCCCATCGGCACCGACAGCACGATGCTCCAGGACAGCGCCTGCCGGGCGAGCCGACCGGCGCGGGCCCGGTCGCCGGACCCGATGGCGTGGGAGACGAGGATGGAGGCGCCGACCGAGAGTGCGGTGAGCGCGGCGACCATGACCTGCATGACCTGGAGCGCGGCGCCGGCACCCGCGAGCGCTGCGGTACCCAGGGCCGCGACCAGCGCGACGTTGACGAGCTCCATCGACATGTGGAGCGTCGTCTCGCCCACCATCGGCCAGGCGAGGCCGAAGATGCGAGTCCTCAGCTCGCGGTCGGTCTCCTCGACGAGCGGCTCGGGGGCGTCACCGGGCGCGGTGATGACGTCGGGGTCGACAGTGGTGCTCACGGGATCCTCGGGGGTGGGACGGGCGGTGCCGGGGAGGCACGCCGTCGTGAGGAACCCCGGGGGAGGAGGCCCAGTCTACGCGGGGAAGCCTCAGGCCCCGACGGGCTCCAGCTGCAGAGTGGTGATGCAGGTGGGGCTGCCCTCGGTCGTGCTGAACGGCACGCGGCCCTCGTGCTGCCCGTGGACGACCTCGATGGTGCCGCCCTCGACGTCACGAGGCAGCCAGAACCCGGTGAAGCCGTTGGTGTGGGTGGTGACGGTCTCGTCGACCAGGACCGTGCCGTCCGCACCGGTGATCGTCACCGCTACCTCCTCGCCGACCAGCTCGCCCTGGCAGGTGCCGAGGGAGTGGTAGAAGCAGTCGTGGGTCTGGTCCATGTACGGGGCGATCGAGACGTAGAACTCGTCCTGCGGCAGCGGGACGGTCGTCTCGTCGGTCCCGTCGGTGACGACGAGGTGGTCCTCGCGCACCGAGGCACCGATGCTCAGCGGACGATGGTCGGTGGACGCCTCGAGCTGCTCGACGATCTGCTGGCCCGAGCTGCCGTCGAGACCGAGCTCCGCAAGCAGCGGGTCGTCCTGCTCGCCGCCCGAACAGGCAGCCAGCGCGAGGGTGAGAGCGAGGGCGAGGGGCACGGGGGAGACTGAGCGGAAGCGCATGCTCTGAATAGTACAAACTGCAGGGAGGTGCGTCGCCCAGCGAGGCGACTTGGCCCGGGTCAAGGAGTCTCGGAGGAGAAGGCCGTGGACTCAAGGTGCCAGCACGACCGTCAACCCGCGCGCCTGATCCGGATCGGGGACAAGGGTGCTGTCCCGCTGGCGGCTCAGGGGTCCGAGGACAGCGCGACGAGCGCGGCCACGTCCGTGACGGCGATGCGCCGGCCGCCGCGGACGTCGAGCACGCCCGAGTCAGCGAGCCGTCGCAGCTGACGGCTCAACGACTCCGGCGTGGTGTCCAGCAGCGAGGCGACGTCCTTCTTGGCCAGCGGCAGCTCGACGACGAGGTCCGGACCGACCCGGCGACCCGGCAGCGACAGCAGGTAGCCGGCGAGCCGGGAGGTCACGTCGCCGGAGATGACCGAAGCCAGTCGGGCCTCGGTCTCCTCGAGCCGGCGGCTGACCCCCTCCAGCATCCGCAGCCCGATGCTCGGGTGCTCGCCGATGAGGGCCGAGAGCTCGCGGTGGCGGAAGACGCACATGCTCCCGGGCTCCAGCGCCGTGGCGAAGTGGTCCGGCCGCCCACCGGTCAGGAAGGCCGTCTCGCCGACGAAGTCACCAGGCCCGACCACCCGCACGATCTGCTCGTGACCGTCCGGGCTGATCCGCGAGATCTTGATCCTGCCGGTATGCACGACCATGAGCTGGGAGACGTCGGCGCCCGCGGCATACACCTGCTCCTCCTGCCCCACCCGGGTCGGTCGCGCCACGGCACCCACCTGCAGCTGCTCCTCGTGGCTCAGACCTCGGAAGAGCGGCACCCGCTGGACGCAGAGCTCCTCAGCCACCGGTGTCCACCCGTGCCCCCAGGCTCTCCGCGAGAGCCAGGGCTCCCGGCAGGTCGACCCGTGCGCCCCGCACCCGGACCCCGCCCAGGTCGGTCCCGACAAGGACAGCGCCGCGCAGGTCGGCCCCCTCCAGTCGCGTCGCCCGCAGGGTCGCGCCTCCGAGGTCGGCGCCGCGCAGGTCGGCCCTGCTCAGGTCGGCGTCCGTGAGGTCCGCCTCGCGCAGCCGCAGGCTCCGCAGGTCCAGCCCGGCGAGCTTCGCGCCCACCATCGAGACGCCCCACCACGACCCGCCCAGGACTCGCAGCGGCAGCAAGGTGCAGTGGGAGAAGGTGCTGCCGTCCAGCTTGCACCCGTCGAGCGTCGCGTCGAAGAACGAGGTGTGGTGGAAGGTGCACGCGGTGAACGCGCTCTGGTGGTGGGTGCTGGCGTTGAGGCGCACCCGGTCGAAGGAGCAGTCCTCGAAGCGGCAGCCGGTCAGCTCGGCCTCGGTCAGGTCCAGGGCGGTGAAGGTGCACGCGCGGTAGGTGCGGTCGGACAGCACCTCGGCGTACCAGTCCTCGTCGACGAAACGCTCGCCCTCGATCACCTCGGTCACGCCCCCATTCTGCCCCCGGGTGCGTCGGGCCACCCTGCTGCGTGGGGCGCTGCACCGGTGACGAGCCGACGAGCCGACGAGGCCGCCTGGCGCCGACCATGCAGAGTTCCTGGCAAAGGTAAAGAAATGGTAACGATTGGGTCTGGAGCGGGTTTTCGGTGACGGGGGTCTTGTGGCCAACATCACATCGGGGCCATGATCGGGCTCGCAGGGCTATCACTGCACCATCGCTGCACTTGATCGAGGGGAAGCATCGTGGGATCAGAACTCTTGCTGGGTATTACTGCCGTGCTCGTGACCGCAGGAGGGGTCGCGCTGCTGGCCTACCTGCTCAGACCCAGGTGGCGAACGGTCGTGGGGTTCATGAGCGCCTCCACCCTGGTGGTGGCGCCGCTGGCGGTCACCTCCCTGGTCGCCCCCTCGGCAGCCGTGACCGAGACCGTGCCGACCTTCCGGCTGATCGCCAGCGACCTGGACTTCATCCTTGACCAGATCGAGATCTCCGAGGCCCACGCCCACGCCATCAACACCAACAACACGTCCTACTCGCTGGTCTGTGCGACCACGAGCGACACGAGCGGCAAGTGCGTCCGCGACCCTATGCTCCCGCACGGTCTGCGGACCGTGGACGGGTCGTTCAACAACCTCGTCAACGGGCAGACCGAGTTCGGGTCCTCCAACCGGTTGATGCCACGACTGCTCCCCATCCAGTGGCGAGACGGAGACCCGACCTCGCCGGGGTCGCCCTTGCCCGACGGCGACCGGTCCATGTGCGAGGCCGGCAGCTCCTGCTACGAGCAGGTCGACGGGACGGTCTACGACTCCGACCCGCGCACCATCAGCAACCTCATCGTCGACTCGTCGACGGCCAACCCGGCGGCCGTGGACGCCGCTGCCAACAACGCGGGCTCCACGACCGACCCGGTGACCGGCGAGGTGTTCATCCCGAACGTCATGCCCGACGAGGGCCTGTCGGCCCCGGTCAACCTCTGGTTCGTGCTGTTCGGGCAGTTCTTCGACCACGGGCTTGACCTGGTCAACAAGGGCGGCAGCGGCCGGATCATCGTCCCGCTGAACCCGGACGACCCCCTGTATGCCTCCACGCCGCCCGGCCAGCGCTTCATGGCGATCGACCGCGCCACGAACCAGCCCGGCCCAGACGGCGTGCTCGGCACAGGCGACGACGTGCGCGAGCACGAGAACCGCACCACCCCGTTCGTGGACCAGAACCAGACCTACACCTCCCACCCCGCGCACCAGGTCTTCCTGCGCGAGTACGAGCTCGTCGGCGGTGTGCCTCAGGCCACCGGCCGGCTGCTCAACGGCCAGGGAGGCGGGCTGGCCACCTGGAACGACGTCAAGGCCCAGGCATCCTCCGTCCTTGGCATCACGCTTCGCGACGCCGACGTGCTGTCGGTGCCCAATGTCGTCGTTGACCTCTACGGCAACTTCGTGCCCGGCGGCAACGGGTTCCCGCAGCTCGTCACCGAGTCCGGGATCGTCGAAGGCAGCGCGGCGGCGCCGATCTCCACGGTCGACGCGGAGCGGCTCAACCAGTCGTTCCTCGACGACATCGCCCACGGCGCCGTCCCGAACGAGCTGGCCGGCTACGACAACGTCCTCCTCGGTGAGCACTTCATCACCGGTGACGGCCGCGGCAACGAGAACATCGGCCTGACCGCCGTGCACCACGTCTTCCACGCCGAGCACAACCGGCTCGTCGACCACGTCAACGCGGTGCTCAACGAGCCCGGCAACGAGGTCCTGCTGGCGGCGTACCAGGCACAGACCGAGGACGACGACTGGTCCTACAACGAACGTGTCTTCCAGGCGGCCCGGTTCGCCAACGAGATGCAGTACCAGCACCTCGTCTTCGAGGAGTTCGCCCGCACCATCCAGCCGGCGATCGACGTCATCACGTTCAACGAGAACAGCTACGACTCGACGATCGACGCGTCGATCAAGGCCGAGTTCGCCCACGTGGTCTACCGGTTCGGGCACTCGATGCTCAACCAGGACCTCGCTCGTGAGGGCTTCGGGACGACGTCCACATCGCTGCTCGACGGATTCCTCAACCCGGTTGCGTTCCACTGCCGCGTTCAGCCGACTGCGGCCAACGACTGCGCCGCGGCGGACCTGCTGACCTCCGACGAGGCGGCCGGTGCGCTGGTGAACGGCACGACCAACCAGGCCGCCAACCAGACCGACGAGCTGGTCACCAGCACGCTCCGCAACAGCCTGCTGGGGCTGCCGCTCGACCTGGCGTCGATCAACATCATGCGTGGCCGTGACGCCGGAGTGCCCCCGCTGCAGGAGGCGCGTCGCGTCTTCTTCCAGGAGTCGGGCAACCCCAACCTCGAGCCGTACTCGAGCTGGCAGGACTTCGGCTTCGCGCTGCGCAACGGTGACAACTTCGGCCGTGGTGACAGCCAGGCGTCGTTGATCAACTTCATCGCTGCCTACGGTTCGCACCCGTCCGTCGTCGCCGAGACGACCCTCATCGGCAAGCGCGCCGCAGCGGAGGCCCTCGTCCTGGGGACCGCCACCACCGATCTGGTGGAGCGCATCGCCGGAGCCAACCGCTACGCGACGGCCGCGGCCCTGAGCCGTTCAACCTTCGCCGGCGCTGCTCCGGTCGTGTTCGTCGCCAACGGCGAGAACTTCCCCGATGCGCTGGCCGGCGGTCCTGCGGCCAAGGTCGAGGGTGGGCCGTTGCTGCTCGTCGGGACCAACACCATCCCCTCCGACACCGCACTGGAGCTGGCACGTCTGCAGCCCGCGGAGATCGTCGTTCTTGGTGGTCCCAACGTCGTGACCGACCAGGTCGCGAACTCACTGGCCACCTACACCACGACCGACACGGTCACCCGGGTGTCCGGGTTTGACCGGTACGAGACCGCGGCTCAGGTGAGCCAGCGTGGTTTCCCGACCGGTGCGACCACGGCCTACGTCGCCTCCGGGTTGAACTTCCCGGACGCACTGTCCGGCGGCGCCGCTGCCGCCTTCAACGGAGCTCCCCTCCTGCTGGTGAACGACGGCCTGCCCGCCGCCACCGCGAACGAGCTCACCAGGCTCGGGGTCACCGACATCAAGGTGCTCGGTGGCCCGGTCGCGGTCAACGAGGCGACGGCCACAGCGCTGGGTTCCTTCGGCACGGTGGAGCGCATCTCGGGAGACGACCGTTACGCCACCTCGGTGGCGATCAGCCAGGACGCGTTCGCCGACAACATCGGCGGGACGATCTACCTCGCGACCGGGCTCAACTTCCCGGACGCGCTGTCGGCCGCGCCGACCGGCTCGCCCCTCCTGCTCGTCCCGGGCACCTCGACCGCACTTCCGGCCGCCACGGCCGCGGAGATCCTGCGGCTGAACCCGGCGCGCGTGGTCATCCTGGGCGGAGAGGTCGCCGTGACAGCCGGCATCGAGCAGGCTGTCGAGGCGTTGTTCCCCGCTCCGGTGGCACCGGCGGACAGGATCGCCTTCCTGCAGTCCACCGGTGCATGGCAGAACGTCGGTGGCCAGACGGTCACCGGTCTCGAGGAGGTCGACTTCTGGGTCGGCGGACTCGCTGAGGCTCTCGACCCGTTCGGCGGCATGCTCGGAACGACCTTCAACTACGTCTTCGAGACCCAGCTGGAGAACCTGCAGTTCGGCGACCGGTTCTACTACCTGTTCCGCAACCAGGGCAACCAGCTCTTCGCGGCACTGGAGGCGAACTCGTTCTCCTCGTTGATCCAGCGCAACACGGACGCATCACTGCTGCCAGCAGCCATCTTCTCGCTGGCCGAGCCGTCCATCGACCTGGAGAACCTGCCGGTTCCGTTGCCGGCTCAGTTCTCCCAGGCCCCTGACGGCACCTGGCGCTGGAACGGTGACGAGCACATCGAGATCCACGGCAACCGGACGCTGGCCGACCGCATGCAGGGCGGCCAGGGTGACGACTCGCTGTTCGGCTACGGCGGCAACGACCGGATCGAGGGCGGGTCCGGCAACGACTCCATCCTCGGTGGCCCCGGTGACGACATCCTCACCGACAGCTTCGGTGACGACAACATCAAGGGCGGTGACGGGAACGACGCGATCGACGGTGGGCCCGGCGTCGACCTCCTGCTCGCAGGTGCCGGCAACGACTTCGTCAGCAAGCCGCTCGACAACTCCGACGGCGCCACGGCGTTCCTGGGGACCGGCAACGACATCTTCATCGGCGGGCCGGGTCGCGAGACCCCGTTCGGCAACGAGGGTGACGACTGGCTCGAGGGTCTCGCGGCCTCCGACCTGTTGATCGGCGACAACTCCCAGCAGTTCCAGAACGATGTGGACGGCGGCGACGACGTGCTCATCGGCGGGGCTGGGTCGGACGACATGGACGCCGAGGGAGGTGACGACATCCTGGTCGGCGGCCCCGGAGGCACAGATCGCTTCCACGGCATGTTCGGCTTCGACCACGTCACGTTCTACGGCACCAGTGCCGGGATCGATGCGGACATGAACTTCAACCTGCAGCCCCCGGACGTCACCGCGATCCGTGACCGTTACCTGCAGACGGAGTCGCTCTCCGGCGGCAGCGGCAACGACGTGCTCCGCGGCCTCGGGTTCGTCCCGGACGCCTTCACCGGTACGGAGGTCAACTGGCTGACCGAGGAGGGCCTGGACCTGGTGGACGGACTGCGCACCCTGCTGCAGCCTTCCCCCGACCGCGACTTCGCGGCACGGTTCATGACCTCGAACGCTGCTGGCGGTCCGGTCGACGGCAACCTGCTGATGGGTGGTTCCGGCAGCGACCTCATCGAGGGTCGGACGGGTGACGACTTCATCGACGGTGACGCCTACCTCCGGGTGCAGCTGCTCCACGTGCCGTCACAGGTGCGTTACGACTCGGCGGCACAGGTGCGGGCGGCGATCTTCGCCGGCACGATGAACCCGGGTGACTTCGAGATCGTGCGCGAGATCGCGGTCGACCCGAACGCCGGAGACGACGTCGACACGGCGGAGTACCTGCTGAACCGGGCCGACGTCGAGATCGTGGACGAGGGTGACGGCTACTACCGTCTGACCTCGGTCGAGGGCGAGGACATCCTCCACGCGATCGAGCAGGTGGAGTTCGTCGACGGTTGCGTGGTGCTCGCCACGGGCGACGCCTGCGTGGCTCCGGCTGCGCTCAACGCCACCGCTTCGGGCGGCGAGATCGTGGCCGACCTCGAGCTGGCCGGCACGGTGGCGGGCGAGGTGCAGTTCACCCTGCAGGAGCTCAACGGGGACGGGAGCTGGGTCCCGGTCACCGGAGCAGAGCTCGAGTCTGCCGGACCGGCGCAGACGATCCCGGTGCCTGAGGGCACGCAGGGCGACCTGCGGGTGGTGGCGACCTATGTCGACGGCGAGGGTGTGCTGCAGGGCAGCGCCTCGGAGGTGTTGCCGGGCGGCTGAGGTCTGACGAAGGGCCCGTCCTCCTCCGGAGGGCGGGCCCTTCGTCGTGCCGGGGTCGCCCCCTAGTGTGGAGATCATGACCGACACCGGCTCCACCCCGATGACCACGACCGCCGAGGACGAGGCGGTGCGCATCTGCCGCGAGCTGATCCGCATCGACACCAGCAACTACGGCGACGGCACCGGCCCGGGGGAGCGGGCGGCAGCGGACTACGTCATGGGACTGCTGCAGGAGGTCGGGCTGGATCCGCAGCTGACCGAGTCCGACCCCGGGCGGGCCAGCGTCGTGGTGCGCACCGAGGGCACGGACGGCTCGCGGCCCGGCGTGGTCCTGCACGGCCACCTGGACGTGGTGCCCGCGCAGGCCGAGGACTGGTCGGTCGACCCGTTCGCGGCCGAGGAGAAGGACGGCATGATCTGGGGGCGCGGCGCCGTGGACATGAAGGACATGGACGCGATGCTGCTGGCCACCCTGCGCGAGCTCGCCCGGTCCGGGCAGAAGCCGCCGCGGGACATCGTCTGGGCGTTCTTCGCCGACGAGGAGGCCGGTGGCCTCAAGGGGGCCGGGCACGTCGTGGAGCACCACGCCGACTGGTTCCAGGGCTGCACGGAGGCGATCAGCGAGGTGGGCGGCTTCTCCGTCACCCTGCCCGACGCCGCGACCGGGGCACCCACGCGCGCCTACCTCCTGCAGACCGCCGAGAAGGGCATCGCCTGGCTGCGGCTGCACGCGCACGGCCGCGCCGGGCACGGCTCGGTGCCCAACCCTGAGAACGCCGTCGTCCGTCTCGCCGAGGCCATCGCCCGGATCGACGCGCACCCCTGGCCCCGGACCTACATCGCCTCGGTCCGCGAGCTCTTCGACGGGATGGCCCGCATCACGGGTGTGCCGTGGAGCGAGGAGGGGGTGGAGGACCTCCTCGGGCGGTTGGGCGGGGCGCGCCGCTTCGTCGAGGGAACCCTGCGCGACACCGCCAACTTCTCGATGCTGCAGGCCGGCTACAAGCACAACGTCATCCCCCAGTCGGCGACCGCCTCGCTCGACTGCCGCTTCCTCCCCGGGCACGAGCAGGAGCTTCTCGACACGATCGCCGAGCTGGCCGGCGAGCACGTGGAGGTCGAGATCGTGCACAAGGACGTCGCGCTCGAGGCACCGACCAGCGGTGAGCTGGTCGAGTCGATGACGCGCGCGCTCCTCAAGGAGGACCCCGGCGCGCACGTGCTGCCCTACTGCCTCTCGGGCGGAACCGACAACAAGCACCTCTCCCGGCTGGGCATCACCGGCTACGGCTTCGCACCCCTGATGCTGCCGGAGGACCTCGACTTCACCGGCATGTTCCACGGCGTCGACGAGCGCGTGCCGGTCGACTCCCTGCGTTTCGGCACCCGGGTGATGCAGCAGCTGGTCGGCGACTGCTGACGCGGTCAGGCGGTGCGCTGGACGCGGATGATCTTGCGGCGCAGGACCACCTTGCGGATCCCTCCCCAGAAGACCCGGACCCGCACCAGCTCCCAGTGCCCGTACTCGGCCTGCTCGGTGAGGGCCTGACGGACAGCTGAACGGCTGTTGTCGCGGTGGAAGGTCAGCTCCCGGAACTCGTACTCGACCATGGTGATCGACAGCATAGGACGCGCACCGGCGAGCCGCGTGGAACTGCGGTGACGGGAGGGTCGCTTTCACGCTACGGTCAGGTCATGACCGCTGATCCGCGCGCTGCCCTGAACAACTTCGTCGCCGCCCTCGAGAGGCACATGGAGATGGCGTCGGTGCGGCACGGGGACGACGACCCGCGCGTCGTGGAGGCCTACGAGCGCGTGGCCGAGGCGTTCAGCGAGTACGACGACGCCCTCATGGATGCCTACGGCGAGGTCACCCCGCTCGAGGTCTACGACGAGGACCTCGTGGACGAGGACGACGACGACTTCGACGACGACGACGATTCGGACGACGAGTCGGACGAGGACGACAGTGACGACGACAGTGACGACGACAGCGACGACGGCCCCTACCTGGGGCTGGACGACGAGGAGTTCGACGTCGACGACCGTCCCCGCGGCTGAGCGATGCGGCTGGGGCTGAGCTGCGGGTTCTTCGGGCAGGGTCGCGACGAGGAGAACCTCGCCCTCGCCCGGCGCGCCGACGAGCTGGGCGTCGACGTGGTGTGGGCCGCGGAGGCCTACGGCCCCGACGTGGTCAGCGTGCTGGCCTGGATCGGGGCGCAGACCGAGCGCATCGGGCTGGGAGCGGGGGTCATGCAGATCCCGGCCCGCACGCCGGCCGCCACCGCGATGGCCGCCTCGGGTCTGGACAGCCTCTCGGGCGGCCGATTCCGCCTGGGCCTGGGCGTCAGCGGGCCGCAGGTGTCCGAGGGCTGGCACGGCGTCCCGTTCGCCAAGCCGCTGGGACGCACCCGCGAGTACGTCGACATCGTCCGCCTGGCGCTGGAGCACAGGCCGGTCGCCTACCAGGGTGAGCACTTCACCCTCCCGCTGCCCGACGGTCCCGGCAAGGCGCTGCGCCTGACCCAGGTGCACCGTCGCCAGATCCCCGTCTACCTGGCCGCCGTGGGTCCCAAGAACCTCCAGCTGGCAGGCGAGATCGCCGACGGCTGGCTGGGGGTCTTCGTCGCCCCGGACTACTTCGCCGAGCAGCGGACCGAGATCGAGGCCGGCCTGGCCAGGCGCGCCCAGCCGCCGGCCTCCTTCGACACCAGCGCCACCGTCGCCCTGGCCACCGGGCCCGACCTCGAGGCGTGCGCCCGGACGGTCAGCCCCTACCCGGCCCTCTACCTGGGCGGCATGGGCAGCCGCAAGCAGAACTTCTACCACCAGCTGGCCTGCCGGATGGGCTACGAGACCGAGGCCGACCGCGTCCAGGACCTCTATCTCGAGCGCCGCTGGGCCGAGGCCGCGGCCGCTCTCCCGCCCCAGTTCGTCGACGACACCTCGCTGCTGGGCGACGTCGACCGCGTCACCGAGCGGATGCGCCGCTACGCCGACGCCGGGATCACCACGCTCACCGTCGCCCCCTGGGGCGCCGACGGGAACGCCCGGATGGAGGCGCTGGAGACGGCCGTCGAGGCGCACCGCCGGTTGGGCACCCGGCCCGCCGACGCGCCCTGATGGCGATCTGCCTCCTGGTGCGCCACGGGCGCACCAGCGCCAACGCCGACGGGATCCTCGCCGGGTGGACCCCCGGTCTCGGCCTGGACCAGACGGGTATGGAGCAGGCCGCCCGGGTCGCGGGGCGTCTCGCGGACGCACGGCTGGTGCGTCTCGTGACCAGCCCGCTCCAGCGCTGCCGGGAGACCGCGGAGGTGCTGCGCGACGGCATACCGCAGGGTGCCCGTCCCGAGGTCGAGACGGAGGACCGGCTGGCCGAGGCCAGGTACGGCGCCTGGACGGGCCGGCTGCTCAAGGAGCTCGCCGAGGACCCGCTGTGGAGGGACGTGCAGGACCGACCCTCCACCGTGACCTTCCCGGCGCACGACGACCACGAGCACGAGAGCATGACCGCCATGCAGGCGCGGGCGGTGCAGGCGCTCCAGGAGTGGGACGGGCGGGTCGAGGCCGAGCACGGGCCTGGCGCGGTGTGGGCGGCGGTCAGCCACGGCGACGTCATCAAGGCGCTGCTCGCCGACGCCCTCGCCACCCCGCTGGACGAGTTCCAGCGCATCGTCGTCGACCCCGCGTCGGTGAGCATCGTGCAGCGCACCGTCACCCGGTCGTTCGTGCTGCGCACCAACGACACGGGCAGCGACCCGGTCGACCTCTCCGGCCTCACCGCCCGCCTCGCGGCCGTCGGGAGCACCGGCGACGCGGCCGTCGGCGGGGGAGCGGGGCAGCCGGCCCCGCGCACGTAGGCTGGCGCCATGTCGCCGTTCGTCTACGACCCGCCCGAGCGCTGCGTCGCCGGGGCCGTCGGTCCCCCCGGTCAGCGCACCTTCTTCCTCCAGGCCAGCGAGGGCTCGCGCCGGACGACCGTGTCGCTGGAGAAGGAGCAGGTCCGGCTGCTGGGCGTGTCCCTGGCGGAGCTCCTCGACGAGGCTGCCCCCGAGGAGGGCTCGGAGGAGGCGGCCGCGCCGTTCGTCGACAACGCGCCCCTCGACAGCCCCTTCGACGACGATTTCCGCGTGCAGCGGCTGTCGGTGGCCTGGGACGGGACGGTGGACAAGGTCGTCCTCGAGGCCCACGACCGTCCCACCGCCGAGGACATCGTCGACCTCGACCCCGAGGTCGACTACCCGTGGACCGGCCTGCCGGCGCAGTCGCTGCGCGTGGTCCTGGCGCCGGCCAAGGCTCGGGCCTTCGCGATGCGCTGCACCTCCTCGCTCGCCGGTGGTCGCCCGTCCTGCCCCTTCTGCGGTCAGCCGCTCGACCCCGGCGGGCACATCTGCCCGCGGGCCAACGGCTACCGCCGCTGACGGTCTGCAGCCGGTGGCCGGCACCGCGCACCCGGACCTCGGCGACGACGAGGCGCTCGCGCTCCTGCGGGACAGCACCATCGAGCCGCTCGGGGTCCTGACCCGGGCCTCCAACCTGACCCTCCTCGCCGAGCTCCACGACGGGTCGGGCACGGCGACCGGGCACCGGGCCGTCTACAAGCCGGTGCGCGGAGAGCGCCCCCTCGCCGACTTCCCGCACGGGACGCTCGCGGCCCGGGAGGTCGCGGCATACCTCGTGTCCCGCGAGGGCGGGTGGGACCTGGTGCCGCCCACCGTGCTGCGCGACGGACCGATCGGTCCCGGGTCGCTGCAGTGGTGGGTGGAGCAGGAGCCCGAGCGGCTGGCCGACCCCTCCGGCGGCCTCGTCGAGGTGCTGCGCCCCGAGGAGCTGGACGAGAGCTGGCTCGGGGTCGTCGAGGGGCAGGACGAGGACGGGCAGGCCGTCGTGGTCGCCCACGCCGACGACGCACGGCTGCGGTCGATGGCGGTGCTCGACGTCGCGCTGAACAACGCCGACCGCAAGGCGGCGCACCTGACCCTGGACTCCGCCGAGCGCCTGCGCGGCTTCGACCACGGGCTCTGCCTGCACGAGCACGACAAGCTGCGGACCGTGCTGTGGGGGTGGGCCGGCCGTCCCGTGCCGGACGAGGACCTGACCCGGCTGGTGAGGTTGAGCACGGCGCTCGACGGGACGCTGCGCGAGACCCTGCTCGAGCTGCTCGACGACGCCGAGGTGGAGGCTCTCCGCGGGCGGGTCGGCGGCCTTCGACGCACCGCGGTCATGCCGGTGCCGGCGCCCGGACGCTACCCGTTGCCGTGGCCGTTGTGGTGAGCATCGGCGGTTAGGCTCGCTCGTTGTGAAGACCTGGACCTCCGTGCCCGTGCCGACCGTCCCCCTGGAGCCGCGCGGGGGACCGCTGACCGTCCACGACACGTCCACCGGCGCGCGGGTGCGCACCCGGCCGCAGGCCGGCACGGCCCGTCTCTACGTCTGCGGGATCACCCCCTACGACGCCACCCACATGGGCCACGCGGCGACCTACGTCACCTTCGATCTGCTGCAGCGGGTGTGGCGGGACGCCGGGCTCGCGGTGCGCTACGTCCAGAACGTCACCGACGTCGACGAGCCGCTCCTGGAGCGGGCGGCCCGCGACGGGGTGGACTGGCAGGAGCTCGCGGCCGACCAGATCGCGCTCTTCCACACCGACATGGAGTCGCTGCGCGTCCTCGCCCCCGACCACTACGTCGGCGCGATCGAGGGGATCCCGGACGACGTGGAGGCCGTCGAGTCGCTGATCGGGCAGGGCACGGCATACCCCGTGCCGGTGCCCGAGGACGAGTCGACGGTCGAGGGCGCCGCGCGCGTGGACCACTATCTCGACCTGGCGACCCAGCCCACGTTCGGCGCGGTGTCCGGGTGGTCGCGGGCCCAGATGATGGACGTGTTCGCCGAGCGGGGCGGGGACCCCGAGCGCGTCGGGAAGCGCGACCCGCTCGACCCGCTGCTGTGGCGCGCGGGCCGCGAGGGCGAGCCGCACTGGCCCGGCGGGTCGCTGGGGCGGGGCCGGCCCGGGTGGCACATCGAGTGCTCGACGATCGCCGCGCACTACCTCGGTCCGGACTTCGACGTCCAGGGCGGGGGCACCGACCTGATCTTCCCGCACCACGAGATGAGCGCCGTCGAGGGCGCGGCGCTGCACGGCGGGGCCCGGTTCGCGCAGGCCTACGTGCACCAGGCGATGGTGGGCTTCGAGGGCGAGAAGATGAGCAAGTCGCGGGGCAACCTCGTCGTCGTCTCGCGGCTGCGCGAGGCCGGCGTCGACCCCATGGCCGTCCGCCTGGCGCTGCTGGCGCAGCACTACCGCACCGAGTGGGAGTGGACCGGGGAGCTGCTGGTCCGGGCGGAGGAGCGACTGCGGGTATGGCGTGCCGCAGCGGGTGCGGTGGCGTCGCGGGCCGGGGCCGACGTCCCGTCGGAGGACGAGGTGGGGACGGTGACCCGGGTGCGCAAGCACCTCGCCGGTGACCTCGATGCTCCCCGTGCGATGGCGGACGTCGACGTCTGGGCAGCCGCGGTCCTGGGGGGGGGCCCGGCCCCAGCCCCTGT
>NZ_JBJFZS010000005.1:0-53448 GCF_045032595.1 Ornithinimicrobium jinqii | reverse complement strand
GGGGCTGTAGCTGTTGGGACATCCGTGGTCCTGCCCGTGCCCCCTCCCTCGGCCCTGGTGCCCACCGCCGTGGACGCCCTGCTGGGGGTCGCGCTGGGCTGAACGCCTCGGGGGTAGCGTGGAGCCATGGCCGGGCACCTGCAGCGCTACCGGGAGATCGCCCACGTCCTGACCCGCAACGGCCTCTACGCCAGCGCGGTCCGAGCCGGGCTGGGGCGGTGGCTGCCGGCGCTCGGCGACGGCGTCGACCCCCACGTCGACGACGACGTGCGGCCCGAGCTGCTGGTACGGACCTTCGAGGAGCTCGGGACCACGTTCATCAAGCTCGGCCAGCTCATCTCCTCGCGGCCCGACGTCTTCCCGCAGGCCTACTGCGACGCCTTCGCCAAGCTCACCGACGCCGCGAGCCCGGTGCCCTTCCCCGAGCTGGGGACGGTGGTGCACGAGGACCTCGGACTGGGGGTGGAGGAGATCTACGCGTGGTTCGACCCCGCACCGCTCGCGACCGCCTCGATCGGGCAGGCCCACCGGGCGCGGCTGCACGACGGGCGCGCGGTGGTCGTCAAGATCCGCAAGCCAGGCGTCGTGGAGCAGGTCCGCGACGACCTGGACATCCTGCGCAACCTCGCCGGCCACCTGGCCCGCAACTCCCGGGTGCTGGCCGACCTCGACCTCGTCGGCCTGGTGGACGAGTTCGCCCGGTCGCTGCGGACCGAGCTCGACTACCTCACCGAGGCGAGGGCCATCGACGAGTTCGCCGGCAACCTGCGCGAGGAGGCGGGGGTGCACGTCCCGTGGGTCGACTGGGCCACGACGACCCCCCGGGTGCTCACGATGGAAGAGCTGTCCGGGACCCGGATCGACGACGTGGCCGAGCTCGACCGGGTCGGGATCGACCGGCCCGAGCTTGCGCACCGCGCGGTGTCGGTCCTGATGCGGATGGTCTTCGAGGACGGTGTCTTCCACGCCGACCCCCACGCCGGAAACCTCTTCGTCGAGGCCGACGGCACCATCGGGATCATCGACTTCGGGATGGTCGGCCGGGTGGGCCCGACCATGCGGCGCCAGTTCGCCCGGATGATCGTGGCGCTCTACCGCCAGGACACGGAGAGCCTGGTGTCGGCCCTTCTGCAGATCGCCCCGCCGCGCGGAACCCTGGACCGGCGCGCACTGCGGAGGGAGGTCGGCCGGATCACCGGTTGGCTCGACGGCCGCGCGCTCGCCGACATCCAGGTCGACGTCCTCGCGAACCAGATCTTCACCGTCGTCCGCCACCACCGGCTGGCGCTCCCGCCCGAGGTCGTCCAGCTCTTCCGGATGCTCGTCATCGTGGACGGGCTGGGCAGGCGGGTCGACCCCGGCTTCGACCTCACGGACGCGCTGTTCCCCTTCGCCCGCCGGCTCATCGAGGAGCGACTGGGGGCGAGGCAGGTCGCCGCCCGGGTGCGTGACGCGACGGTCGCGGCGGCCGAGCTCGGTCTGGACCTGCCTGCCTACGCCCGCTCGCTCATGGAGCGGGTGGAGGACGGTGGCGTCGACGTCACCATCCGAGCCGGGGAGCTCGACCCGCTGGTGGAGCGCCTGGAGCGGACGGGGGACAGGATGGTCGCCGCGATGGTGGTGGCGGCGATGATCACCGGCGGCACGAACGTGGTGGTGGCCTACAAGGACCGGATGGGTCCCCTCTTCGGCCCCCTTGTCGCGGGCGGCGGGGTCGCGCTCGCCGCCGGGAGCGCCTACCTGGCGTGGACCGGACGGCCCCGCGCGATCAGACCTCGCTGACGCCTCGGAGGGCCGGCAGGAGGTCGTGGGGGGCAAGCCCCTCGAGCGTCGCGAGCCGCACGGCCAGGGGCAGGTCCGCCACCGGCACGATGTGCGGGACCACCAGGGTGGGAATGCCGGCCGAGGTGGCCGAGGTGGCGCCTGTGGGGGAGTCCTCGACGGCCACGCACCGGGCCGGGTCGACACCGAGCCGTCGCGCGGCCTCGAGATAGGGCTCGGGGTGCGGCTTGCCGTGCGACACCTGGTCGCCGGTGACCACGGCGGCGAAGGTGTCCGCGGGGAGGTGCTCGACGAGCACGTCGGCCAGGGCCGTCCACGACATCGTGACCAGCGCGCTCGGGACGCCGAGGTCGCCGAGCGCGGCGAGCAGCTGCGCGGCCCCCGGACGCCAGGGCAGGTGCTCGCGCATCCTGCGGACCACTCCCCCGAGCAGGGCGTCCACGACCTCCTCCGGCGTGCCGTTGACGGGCGTGCGCGCCAGGATGATCCTGGCCGAGACGAGCAGGTCATTGCCCACGAGCTCGACCGCGTCCGCGTGGCTCCATACCCCGCCTGCGCCCTCCACGAGGGCCCTCTCCTCGGCCATCCAGTAGGGCTCGGTGTCCACGATCGTCCCGTCCATGTCCCACAGCACCGCGTCGGGAAGGACCTCGGGGAGGGGGTCGCTCACGGGGGTCGGGGAGGGGAAGGTCACGGCCCCCACCGTAGTCGGCGGGGACGTAGGGTGAGGGTCTGGCCACCTCCCGACCGAGGGGTGGCCGACAGGAAGGTGAGCATGATCGAGCTGCGTGAGACCGGCGAGCTGCGGGACCCCATCTTGATCGCCGCCTTCGAAGGGTGGAACGACGCGGGGGAGAGCGCCTCGGCGGTCATCGAGCACCTCGCCACCGTCTGGGAGGCGCAGGTCGTCGCAGCCGTCGACCCGGAGGACTACTACGACTTCCAGGTCAACCGTCCGCAGATCGTCACGGTCGACGGACGTCGCAGCATCCGCTGGCCCACGACCCGGATCCTGCTGGCCCGCAACACCCCCATGGGTCGAGACGTCATCCTGGTCATGGGGATCGAGCCGTCGGTGCGGTGGCGTTCGTTCGCCTCCGACATCCTGGGCTACGCCACCCACCAGGGCGTGCAGATGATCGTCGTGCTCGGCGCGCTGCTGGCGGACGTGCCGCACACCCGACCGATCCCGGTCAGCGTGTCGACGGACGACCCCGTGCTCCTGGACAGCAGTGAGGACATCGAGCAGAGCACCTACGAGGGACCGACGGGCATCGTCGGGGTGATCACCGACGAGGCACGCCAGCTGGACGTGCCGACGCTCTCCTGCTGGGCCGCCGTGCCGCACTACGCCGGCGGAGCACCGTCGCCGAAGGCCTCGCACGCACTTCTGGGGCAGGTCGAGGAGCTGCTCGACTGCGTCATCGACGACACGGTCCTGGCGGAGGCCGCCCGGGCATGGGAGCGCGGCGTGGACGAGCTCGCCTCGACCGACGAGGAGATCGCCGACTACGTCCGCCAGCTCGAGGAGGCCCAGGACACGGCCGAGCTGCCGGAGGCCTCCGGCGACGCGATCGCCCGCGAGTTCGAGCGCTACCTGCGGCGACGCGACGACGGCGGCTCCACCGGCTAGCTGTACCCGGCCATCACGTGGGTGACAGTCGGCTGGTCGGAGGGAGGTCGCTAGAGCGACCAGGCCGTGGCCGCACTCACCAGGAGCACCACACCGGCGGTCAGGCAGACACGACCGGCCCCGACCGCGGACCCGTCTGCGTCCGACCGGTGCGAGCTCGCTGTCGCGACGACTGCTCCGAGGGAGACGACCGCGCCCATGACGAGGTAGAGCGGGGTTCCGTACAGCCACGAGTACGACGCGAAGTGCACGACGAGGACGATGACCATCGCGAACGGTACGAGCGTGTACCGCCCACGGGCGACGAGATAGATCACCAGGGGAAGGGCGAGCAGCTGACCGCTGGACAGGAGGATCGCCAACGAGTCCATGCCCGGCAGGCTCGGCCGCTCCGGGCCAGGCGTCAGGGCGGTGAAGCCGAGCGCCAGCGGGAAGGCGACCATGCCCTGGAAGAGCGTCGCGTAGGCGGCCACCCGCGGGCTCGAGCGGAGCCAGAGGGCCGCGCAGACGAGCCACGTCAGGCCGTACGCGCCCAGGAATCCCCACCCGTGACCGGTCGCCTCGCCGAGGGCGTCGACGTAGTCCGAGATACTCATCGTCTCTCCTTGCTCACGTGCTGGGTCTACTCCGTGTCGGCGGCCCGCGGGTCGGTGTGTCCGGCGCGGCGAGGGTCGACCGCCCGGACGTAGGCGTCCGCGGGCAGGGGGGGAGGAGTGCCTCCCCAGGCCGGGCAGAGCGTCCGGTGCGCGCACCAGGTGCAGGCGTGCGAGCGGCGCGGACGCCAGTCGCCCTCGCGGGCGGCCAGGTCGATGGCGGACCACAGGGCGCGGATCTTGCGCTCGGTGGCCAGGAGGTCGCACTCGGTGGGGTCGATCCACAGCTTCTGACCGTCCCGCAGGTAGACGAGCTGGAGCCGCGAGGGCAGGACGCCGCGGCTGCGCCAGAGTGCCAGCGCGTAGAACCGGAGCTGGAAGAGGGCCCGACTCTCGAACGTCTCGGACGGGGCGCGCCCGGTCTTGTAGTCGACGATACGCAGCCGTCCGTCCGGGGCCTCGTCCAGCCGGTCGACGTAGCCGCGGATGGTGAGGTCTCCGACCTTGGCCTCGACATAGAGCTCGCGCTCCACCGGCTCCAGGAGGGTGGGGTCCTCGAGGGTGAACCAGCGCTCGACCAGCGCGGAGGCTGCGGCGAACCAGTCGTCGTGGGGCGTCGCGACCGGCGTCCGCGGCACGGCGGTGGCGGGCTCCGGGTCGAGCGTGACGGCGAGGACCTCGGCCAGGTGAGGCTCCTCCTCGACCATGCGCGCCCACTCCTGCGGGACGAGGCCCGTCGCGGCCAACAGGGTGCGCTCGGCCGCGGGCAGGTCGAAGAGCCGTTCGAGGACCGCGTGCACGAGCGACCCGCGTGCGGCGGCGGCGCTGGTGGGCTCGGGCAGCCGGTCCACGACCCGGAACCGGTAGAGCAACGGGCACTGCAGGAAGTCGGCCGCCCGGGAGGGGGAGAGGGCGGGTTGCATGGTCGCTCACTGTACGTGGGGGCACCGACAGCGCAGAGGCACCGGCGTGCCGCACGGCCGGTGGGGGTGGGGGGTCCCGTCGCATAGCCTTGCCCGATGACGAGCACCAGCAGGGGATGGCGCATCGGGACGCTGTCGGGCATCCCGATCTACCTCGGGCGCAGCTGGGTGCTGGTCGCGGTGCTGATGATGGTGCTCTTCGGGCCCACCGTGGAGGTGGCCGAGCCCCGGCTTGGCCCCTGGTCCTACCTCGTCGCGCTGGTCTTCGCGGTGCTGCTGCTCGTCTCGGTGCTCGCGCACGAGGCGGCCCATGCTCTCGTGGCTCAGCGGGTGGGCTACCAGGTGTCGCGGATGGTCGCGGACTTCTGGGGCGGGCACACCGCCCACGACGGCGCCGGTGGCACCCCGGGGCGCAGCGCCGCGGTCGCCGTCGTGGGACCGCTGGCCAACGGCGCGCTGGCCCTGCTGGGCTGGTGGCTGATGGGCGTCGTCCCGGACGGGGTGCCCTCCCTCCTGGCCTTCGCCTTCATGTGGGCCAACGCCTTCGTGGCGGTCTTCAACCTGGTGCCCGGCCTGCCGCTGGACGGTGGCTTCCTGCTCGAGGCGCTCGTCTGGCGGCTCTCCGGCAACCGGCACCTCGGCACGCTCGTGGCCGGGTGGATGGGCCGGCTGCTCGTCGTCCTGCTCGCGCTCTGGGCGGTCGCACCGACCGTCCTCGAGGGGGAGCAGGTCAGCATCAGCCGCGTCCTGTGGGTGGGGCTGATCGGGATGTTCCTGTGGCAGGGAGCCAGCCAGGCCGTGGTCGCCGGGCGGCACGGGCTGACCGTCTCGCGCCGTCGCCTCGGCGACGCCGTCACCGAGGTGGGCGTCGTCCCTGCTGCGGCCTTCGTGTCCTCGGTGGCCTGGGGGTCGCGCCCGCTGTGGGTGGTCCTGGACGAGAGCGGTCGCCTCGACGGCATCGTCGACCCGAAGAGCCTCCAGGGGGTGCCGGCGCCCGCCTGGATGACGACGCAGGTCTCGGCCGTGGCCGTCCGGCTGCCCAGCGGGTGGGTGCTGCAGGCGCAGGCCGACGACCCTCTCGAGGACGCCCTGGCCGTCATGCGCAGCACCGGGTCGGGCGTGGTCGGGCTCGTCGACGAGCAGGGACGGCCGTGGGGCGCGGTGCTGGTGGGGGACATGCTGGCGTCGGGTCCGCGGTCGGCGCGCTCGTAGACTGACCCGGTGACGACCCCCGCGACCGGCGCCGACCTGCGCCGCGGCCCCTTCCGGCCCGGTGACCGCGTGCAGCTGACCGGCCCCAAGGGCCGTCTGCACACGATCACCCTCGAGCCGGGCAAGGACTTCCACACCCACCGTGGCCACCTGCGCCACGACGACATCATCGGCGCCCCCGACGGCAGCGTGGTCCGCCACAGCTCCGGCGTCGACTATCTCGCGCTGCGGCCCCTGCTGTCGGACTACGTCCTGTCGATGCCGCGGGGAGCCCAGGTCGTCTACCCCAAGGACGCCGGCCAGATCGTCACCTGGGCCGACATCTACCCCGGGGCCACCGTCGTCGAGGCCGGCGTCGGCTCCGGCGCCCTGTCCCTGTCGCTGCTGCGCGCCGTCGGCGACACCGGCCACCTCTACAGCTTCGAGCGGCGCGAGGACTTCGCCGAAATCGCCAGGGCCAACGCCCGCGCCTTCTTCGGCCAGGACCACCCGGCCTGGACCGTCACCGTCGGTGACCTCGTGGAGGCGCTGCCGCGGACCCTCGATCCGGGGACCGTCGACCGCGTCGTCCTCGACATGCTCGCGCCCTGGGAGTGCCTGGGCGTCGTCGGGGACGCGCTCGCGCCCGGAGGCGTCCTCATCTGCTACGTCGCGACCGCCACCCAGCTCTCGCGGGTCGCCGAGGCCGCCCGGACCCACGGCGGCTGGACCGAGCCGCAGGCGTGGGAGACGCTCCTGCGCGGCTGGCACCTGGAGGGCCTGGCCGTGCGCCCCGAGCACCGCATGCACGGGCACACCGGCTTCCTGCTGACCGTCCGCCGGCTGGCCCCCGACACCACGGCGCCCCTGGTCAGGCGCCGACCGGCCAAGGGGTCCTACGGCGAGGACTACGTCGCCCACGACGAGGGCGAGTGGAGCGCCGAGGAGCTGGGCGAACGGTCCGTGTCCGACAAGCGCCTGAGGCGCACGGTGCGCGACGCACGCGCCACGGCATACCCGCGCGGGGTTCCCGACCAGACGATCTCTGCCGACGAGGAGGAGTAGCCGGTGACCGACCAGACCTTCCGCGAGCGCCACCTGCAGCAGCAGGTGCACACCCTGACCTCACGACTGAGCGAGGTCAAGGCCACGAGCGATCAGCTGGCCGAGACGCTAAAGCACGCCAGGACCCAGATCATGGGCCTTCGCGAGGACGTCGACGCCCTCGCGAGCCCGCCGCTCACCTTCGGCCAGGTGCTGCACATCGTCGGGGACGGCACGGTCGACGTGTCGGTCGCGGGGCGGCGGCTGCGCACGCACATCTCCTCCGAGATCGACACCGACGAGCTGCGCCCCGGGCGCGAGGTGCTGCTCAACGAGGCGCAGTCGGTCGTGGCGCTGGGGGGCTACGAGCGGTCGGGCGAGGTCGTGATCTGCAAGGACCTGCTCGGGGACGACCGCGTGGTCGTCATCGTGCGCGGGGAGGACGAGCGGGTGTGCCGACGCGCCGGGTCACTGCGCGACGCGCCGGTCAAGCTCGGGGACGGGCTGCTCATGGACTCGCGGAGCGGGTTCGTCACCGAGCGGATCCCGCGCCCCGAGGTGGCCGAGCTGGTGCTCGAGGAGGTGCCCGACATCTCCTACGACGACATCGGCGGGCTGGCCGGGCAGATCGAGCAGATCCGCGACGCGGTCGAGCTGCCGTTCCTGCACGCCGACCTCTACGAGGCGCACCAGCTGCGGGCACCCAAGGGCGTGCTGCTCTACGGTCCGCCCGGGTGCGGCAAGACGCTCATCGCGAAGGCGGTGGCGGCGTCGCTGGCCCGGCAGACGGCGCGGGTCCGCGGGCAGGAGTACGAGTCGAGCTACTTCCTCAACATCAAGGGCCCGGAGCTGCTCAACAAGTACGTCGGCGAGACCGAGCGCCACATCCGCTCGATCTTCCAGCGCGCGCGGGAGAAGTCCGCGGACGGCGTACCCGTGGTGGTCTTCTTCGACGAGATGGAGTCGCTGTTCCGCACCCGTGGGTCTGGCGTGTCCTCCGACGTGGAGACCACGATCGTGCCGCAGCTGCTCGCTGAGATCGACGGGGTGGAGCGGCTCGACAACGTGATCGTCATCGGGGCGTCGAACCGTGAGGACATGATCGACCCGGCGATCCTGCGGCCAGGGCGGCTGGACGTCAAGATCAAGATCGAGCGGCCGGACGCCCGGGGAGCCCGGGACATCTTCACGAAGTACCTGACGACGGAGGTGCCGCTCCACCCCGACGAGGTGGCGGCGCACGGCGGCGACCGGCAGGCCACGGTGGACGCGCTCATCGACGCGGTCGTGGGGCACATGTACGACGTGTCGCCCACCAACGCCTTCCTCGAGGTCACCTACGCGGGCGGCGATCGGGAGGTCCTCTACTTCAAGGACTTCGCGTCGGGGGCGATGGTGCACAACATCGTCGACCGCGCCAAGAAGCGGGCGATCAAGGACCTGCTGACCCGGGGCGAGGAGGGGCTGCGGATGGCCCACCTCGAGGGGGCCTACCTCGACGAGTTCCGCGAGAACGAGGACCTGCCGAACACGACCAACCCCGACGACTGGGCGCGGATCTCGGGCAAGAAGGGCGAGCGGATCACCTACATCCGCACGCTGGTGGGCGACGCCAGCGGCACCCACCCCGGCCGCTCCGTCGACCCGGACCGCTGACGGGAATGGCCAGGGGCGCGTTCTTCCTCGACCTGCTCGTCGTGCTGGTCTTCGCTGCCGCGGGCCGCCGCAGCCACGACCTCGACGGCTCGGTGCTCGGGGTCCTCCAGACCGCGTGGCCGTTCGTCGTCGGTCTCGTCGTCGGGTGGACGGCGGTCGGCCGCCAGCCCGCGGAGCGTCGGGTCTGGTGGCTGGACGGGGCCGTCATCACCGTGACGACCCTGGTGATGGGGATGCTGCTGAGGCTGATGAGCGGCGAGGGGGCGGCACTGCCGTTCGTGCTGGTCGCCACGACGGTCCTGGCTCTCGGGCTGGTCGGGTGGCGGGCGGTCCACGCGTTCGTCCGCGACCGCCGTTCCGGGACGACCGCCTCGACCTGAGTCGCGCCACGGGGCACGTCCGGAGCGACAGCACGGCGCGTCCGGTCGTGGGAAGATGGTGAACATGCGTTCACCCGAGTCGGCGGTCTCCCGCCCCGCCCCGTCGACCGGGCTGATCATCACAGTGCTGGCGCTGTGCGGGACGCTGGTGTCCCTGCAGCAGACGCTGGTCCTGCCGCTGCTGCCGGACTTCCCGGAGATCCTGGGCACCACGAGCGACAACGCCTCGTGGCTGGTGACCGTCACCCTGCTGACCGCCGCCGTCGGAACCCCGATCGTCTCGCGGCTCGCTGACATGTTCGGCAAGCGGCTGATGCTCATCCTGTGCATGTGGGCCGTCATCGTCGGGTCGATCGTCGCGGCGCTGAGCACCAGCCTGGAAGTGGTTCTCGTCGGCCGGGGCCTGACCGGGCTGGGCGCCTGCCTCGTGCCGGTCGGCATCAGCATCATGCGGGACCACCTCCCCGCCGACCGGGTCGGTTCCGGCGTGGCGCTGATGTCGGCGACCCTCGGCATCGGGGGAGCGATCGGGATGCCGCTCGCGGGCGTCATCTACCAGAGCTTCGACTGGCACACGCTCTTCTACGTCTCCGGCGGGTTCGCGGTCGTGATGCTCGTCGCCGTCCACCTCGTCGTCCCCGAGTCGACCGTCAAGACACGCGGACGGTTCGACTACGTCGGGGCGCTGCTGCTCTCGGTCGCGCTGACCTGCTTCCTGCTCGCGGTGAGCAAGGCCGGGTCCTGGGGCTGGCTCGACCCGCTCACCCTCAGCCTGCTCTCCGTCGCCCTGATCGTCCTGGCTGCCTGGGTGCCGTGGGAGCTGCGCACCGGTCAGCCCCTCGTCGACATCCGCACCTCCATGCGACGGACCGTGCTGCTGACCAACAGCGCGTCGGTCCTCGTCGGCTTCGCGATGTTCGCCAACTTCCTCACCTCGGTGCAGCAGGTGCAGATGCCCAGCGACACCGGCTACGGCTTCGGGCTCTCGGTCGTCTCGACCGGCCTGTTCATGCTGCCCAGCGGCATCCTCATGGTCGCCATGGCCCCGGTCGCGGCCACGCTGATCCGGCGGCACGGCCCGCGTGCCGTCCTCATCACCGGCTCCCTGGTGATGGCCGTCGGCTTCATCGGCCGCTCTCTGCTGCACGGCTCGGTGCTCGAGGTGATGGTGACCTCCGGCCTCGCCTCGCTCGGCACCGCCCTCGCCTTCGCCGCGATGCCGACGCTCATCATGCGCGCCGTGCCGATCACCGAGACCGCGTCCGCCAACGGCCTCAACACCCTGCTGCGCTCGATCGGGACCTCGTCGGCCTCGGCCATGGTCGCGGCCGTCTTCGCGGCGTCCATGGTCACGACGGCCTCCGGCGAGGACGCCCCGACGTTCACGGCCTACCAGGTGGTTTTCTGGGCCGGCGCCGGCGCGGCCCTCGGGGCGGCGCTCATCACCGCGTTCGTCCGCCGCCCGGCCCGCGTCGTCGAGCCGGTGGACGCCCACGTCGGCCGCGGGACGGCCGGCGAGCGCACCCAGGTCCAGCCCGAGGGCGAGCTGCCGGAGCTGCTCGTCCGCGGTCGCGTCCTCTCCCCGCAGGGGCGGCCGATGCGGCAGGCCGTCGCGACCGTGCTGCACCCTGACGGTCGCCACGTCGACTGGGGCCGCACCGACAACGACGGCCGCTTCGCCCTCGCCCTGCCCGAGGCGGGCCGCTACCTGCTGATCGTCTCGGCCGAGGGGTGGGCTCCGCAGTCCGGCCTGGTCGAGCTCGGCGCCGACGAGCCGCAGGCCATCACGATGACCCGCCGGCTGCTGCTCTCCGGTCACGTCACCGACGCGGGCCGACCCCTGGGCGACGTGCTGATCTCGCTCATCAAGCACTCGGGGGAGTACGTCGCCACGACGCAGGCCGACGCGACCGGCACGTACGAGATCGGCCTGCCGCCCAGCGGTCGCTACGTCATCACGGTCGTCGACCACGCGACCGGCCGCACGCGCTCCCGGGCGCTCACCGTGCTGTCGACCTCGACCACGCTCGACATCGACATCGAGACCGGCATCCCCCGGCTGCTCGAGCGGGCCGGTCCGACGCCGGCGGCGCTGCCGTGACCACCACGGCCCACGACAACCGCGAGGCGGTCCTACGCACCGCCCGCCGGCTCTTCGGCGAGCGGGGGTTTGCCGCGGTGACGATCCGCGAGGTCGCCGCCGGGGCCGGCGTGTCCCCGGCGCTCGTGATGAAGATCGCCGGCTCCAAGGACCAGCTCTACGCGCTCGCCACGCCTGCCGAGCCCCCACCCCTCCTGCCGGACACGCCGCTCGACGGCCTGGGCGAGCTCCTCGTGCGCCGCCTGCTGCGCCGCCGCGACGAGGACGTCGCCGAGCCCTGGCTGCGCGCGATCTACCTCCTCCATGACGCGCCGGACCCCGACGCCGCCCGCGCGGAGTTCCGCGAGCGCTTCCTGCACCGCTTCCCCGACGAGGGGGAGGGGCGCAGGTATGCCGACCAGCTCGCCTGCCTCCTGCTCGGGCTGGCCGCAGGGGTGCGCTCGTTCCGCCTCCTCGACCCGGGCACGACCGACACCGAGTCGGTCGTGCGGGAGTACGGCGGGCTGGTGCAGCAGGTGCTCGACCGGATGCCGCCGTCCGTAGGGTGAGGACATGAGGAGACGACTGCGGTGAGCGTCCGTCGGGTGATGGGCATCGAGACCGAGCTGGGCATCACCAGCACCCAGGTCACGGCGCAGGGCCAGCCGGTGTCGCCGATGGTGCTCTCCGGCCAGGTCGTGCGGGCCTACGCAGCGGGCGCCGGTCCCGAGGCGGCCATGTGGACCGGGGCCGGCTGGGACTACGCCGACGAGACGCCGCTGCGCGACGCGCGCGGCTACGAGATGGCACGGGCCCTGGCGCACGTCTCCCAGCTCACCGACCTCGAGGACCCCACGATCGCGACGTCGGTCCTGTCCAACGGAGCCCGCTTCTACGTCGACCACGCCCACCCGGAGTACTCCTCCCCGGAGGTCACCTCGCCGCGCGAGGCGGTCCGCTACGACCGGGCCGGCGAGCTCGTGGCCCGGCTGGCCGTCGAGACGCTCGGGGAGGACGGGCGCGAGGTGCGTCTCTACAAGAACAACGTCGACGGCAAGGGCGCCTCCTACGGCACCCACGAGAACTTCCTGGTGCCGCGGACCGTCCCCTTCGACCGGCTCGCCCAGCAGCTGATCCCCTTCCTCGTCGCCCGCCCGGTGATCGCCGGCGCCGGGCGCGTCGGCATCGGGCAGGCGAGCGAGCGGCCAGGCTTCCAGCTCAGCCAGCGGGCGGACTACCTCGAGGCCGAGGTCGGGCTGGAGACCACGCTGCGGCGCCCCATCGTCAACACCCGCGACGAGCCGCACGCGACCCCGCACGTGCACCGGCGGCTGCACGTCATCGTGGGCGACGCGACGATGGCGGACGTCACGACCCTGCTGGCGGTCGGGTCGCTCAGCGGGGTCCTCCGGGTCGTCGAGACCCACCCGGAGCTCGTCCCGGACGTGCGGCTTGCCGACCCGGTCGGGGCCGCCCACACGATCTCCCACGACCCCACCCTGAGGGCCACCGTCCCCACGGCCGACGGTCGCACGCTCAGCGGCATCGACCTGCTGGAGGCCTACCTCGAGGCGGTCGAGCAGGCCGCGGGCTCCGGCCACGAGGCGTGGCCCGGGGACGAGGACACGATGGAGGTGCTCACCCGGTGGCGCGGAGTGCTGGACGCGCTGCGCCGCGACCCGGCGCAGGCGGTCGAGCAGGTCGAGTGGGTCGCCAAGCTGTCGCTCCTCGAGCGCTTCCGGGAGCGTGCCAGCGTCGGCTGGGACGACCCGCGGCTGGCCGCGATGGACATCCAGTGGCACGACCTCGACCCGGCTCGCGGCCTCGCACAGAAGCTGCGCGCCGCCGGTCGGCTCGAGCGGCTCGTGCCGGACGACACGATCGCCACCGCGGTCACGCAGCCGCCGGAGGACACCCGCGCCTGGTTCCGCGGCGAGTGCGTGCGGCGCTTCGGCACCGACGTCCGGGCCGCGTCCTGGGACTCGGTCGTCATGGTCGACGACCGTGGCCGGCTGCGCCGCGTGCGTGTGCCCGAGCCGACCCACGCCACCCGCGAGCGGGTCGAGGCCCTCCTCGCACGCCATACCCGCACCGCCTCCCTGCTCACCGAGCTGGCGAGCGAGGACGTCTGAGAGGATCGACCCATGTCCGAGCAGCAGCAGTTCTCCCGCCGTCGCGACGACGCCCCGGAGCCCGAGGCGCCGGAACCTCCGCCCCCCGCGGCGCAGGCGCAGAACTCCGAGCGCGACGCCGCGCTCGACTCGATCCTCGACGAGATCGACGGCGTCCTGGAGCGCAACGCCACGGAGTTCGTGCACGGTTTCGTGCAGAAGGGCGGGCAGTGACCCCTCCCGTCCGCCGGATCATCGGGATCGAGACCGAGTTCGGGGTCAACGCGACCTTCCGCGACGGTCCCCGCCTGTCCCCGGAGGAGGTGGCGCGCTACCTGTTCCGCAAGGTCGTCGCGTGGGGCCGCTCGAGCAACGTCTTCCTGTCCAACGGCTCGCGGCTCTACCTCGACGTCGGCTCCCACCCGGAGTACGCCACCGCCGAGTGCACGGACCTGCTCGACGTGGTCGCCCACGACAAGGCGGGCGAGCTCATCGTCCAGGACCTCGCCGAGGACGCCGAGCGCCGGCTGGCCGAGGAGGGCATGGACGCGACCGTCTACATCCTCAAGAACAACGTCGACTCGCGCGGCAACTCCTACGGCTCGCACGAGAACTACCTCATCCAGCGCGACGGCCGCCTCGAACGGGTCACCGACACCCTCGTGCCGTTCCTGGTCACCCGGCAGCTGGTCAGCGGCGCGGGACGGCTGCACGTCGTGGGGGAGCGGGCCACCTACCTCGTCTCCCAGCGGGCCGACCACATGTGGGAGGGCCTGTCGTCGGCGACCACCCGCTCGCGCCCGATCATCAACACCCGCGACGAGCCGCACGCCGACCCGGAGCGCTACCGCCGGCTGCACGTCATCGTCGGCGACTCGACGATGAGCCAGACCACGACGCTCATGCGCATCGGCACGACCGACCTCGTCCTGCGGATGCTCGAGTCGGGCACCATCCTTCCCTCCTTCGCCCTCGCCAACCCGGTCCAGGCCATCCGTGACATCAGCCGCGACCCGACCGGTCGCCGGCCCGTGCCGCTCGCCGCCGGTGGGACGATCACGGCGCTGGACATGCAGAGCGAGCTCCTCTCCCTGGCCCAGCGCCACGCGGAGGCGGTCGGGATCGCGGACGTCTCGCCGTACCGCGAGGTGCTGGAGCTGTGGGAGCGGGCGCTGCACGCGATCGAGACCGACAACCTCGGGCTCGTCGACACCGAGATCGAGTGGGTGATGAAGAGGAAGCTCCTGGACGGGTATGCCGCGCGCCACGGGCTGGAACCGCACGACGAGCGCCTGCAGCAGCTCGACCTCGCCTGGCACGACGTCCACCCCACGCGTGGGCTCGTCCACATCCTGCAGCGATCCGGCGCCGCCCGGATCCTCGTCGACGACGCCCGGGTGGCGCGCGCCATGGTCGAGCCTCCGCAGACGCGGGCCCGGCTGCGCGGTGACTTCGTCCGTGCGGCCCAGGAGCACGGACGCGACTTCACCTGCGACTGGGTCCACCTCAAGCTCAACGACTCGGCGCAGCGCACGGTCGTGCTCAAGGACCCGTTCGCCAGCGTCGACGAGCGGGTCGAGGAGCTGGTCGCGATGATCCACCGGGACGGTGGGCCCGGTCGCTGAGCCACTCGGCACGACCGTCCTCCCACCGAACACCCAGGTTGGTGCGGTTAGGCTGTCCCGGTTCTTCCCCCACCCTCGACGATCAAGGAAACTGCGCGTGCGCTCTCCCCGACTGCGGCTGGCTGCCCTCGCTGTGGCCCCGATCCTCTTCCTCGGTGCCTGCAGCACCGAGGGCGGCGCCGACGGCGCCGCCACCTCGGACGACGCGGCTGCCACGTCGATGGCACCGACCGGCGACGTCTCCGAGCTCTCCGTCGACACCGACGGCGACGCACCGGCCATCACCTGGAACGACGAGCCGTTCGCCGACGGCGAGCTGCCGTTCGCGGTCGCGAGCACCCAGGCCGAGACGGTCGAGGAGGGCGACGGCGACGAGGTGGCCGAGGGCCAGGAGGTCCAGGCACGCTACATCGCCTTCAACGGCGCCACCGGCGAGCAGGTCCTGTCGACCTTCGAGGCCGACGAGTCCGTGACGCTAGACCTGAGCAACGAGAACCTCTTCCCCGCCTTCCTCGACAACCTGCCGGGCCGCAGGGTCGGCGAGTCGGTGCTCATGGCCATCCCGGCGGCCGAGGCGTTCGGGACCGCCGGCAACCAGCAGCTGGGCATCGGCGCGGAGGACACCCTGGTCTTCTACCTCGAGCTCGTCGAGGCCCGCGACCCGCTGACCAAGGCCACGGGCGCCGAGGTGGAGCCCGAGGAGGGCCTGCCCCAGGTCGAGGCCGACGGCGAGTCGGTGGCGCAGATCACGATCCCCGAGGACGCCGAGGAGCCCACCGAGCTCGTCGTCCAGCCGCTCGTCGAGGGCGAGGGCGCCGAGGTCAAGGCCGGTCAGACCATCAAGGTCCACTACACCGGCGTGACCTTCGCCGACGGCGAGGGCTTCGACAACTCCTACGACCGGGGCACCCCGGCCGAGTTCCCCATCGGTGTCGGTCAGGTCATCCCCGGCTGGGACGAGGGCCTCGTCGGGCAGACCGTCGGCTCGCGCGTGCTGCTGGTGATCCCGGCCGAGCTGGCCTACGGCACCGACGCGGAGGCGCACGAGCTGGGCGGCCAGACGCTCGTCTTCGTCGTCGACATCCTCGGCGCCTACTGATCCTCCGCGCGCACACCACACCCCGTCACCCTCTCGACGAAGGAGAACCCCATGACCGACTCGCCCTTCGGCCAGGTCAAGAAGGCCAAGCCCGAGATCGACTTCCCCGGCGACACCCCGCCCTCCGAGCTCGTGCTCGATGACCTCGAGGTCGGCACCGGCACCGAGGCGACGGCCGGCAGGACCGTGTCCGCGCACTACGTCGGCGTCGCATGGTCCACCGGCGAGGAGTTCGACGCGTCCTGGAACCGCGGCGAGCCGCTCGACTTCACCGTCGGCGTCGGCCAGGTCATCCAGGGCTGGGACCAGGGTCTGCTGGGCATGAAGGTCGGCGGCCGCCGCAAGATCACCATCCCGCCGCACCTGGGCTACGGCGACCGCGGCGCAGGCGGCGCGATCAAGGGCGGCGAGACCCTGATCTTCGTCGTCGACCTCGTCGACGTGCGCTGACCCCCACCCGCTCCTGCGTGCGGGGGTCGCCAGGGTCGGCGACCCCCGGTCAGATCTTCGCCAGCCCGGGGCGCAGCAGGTGCAGCGAGAGCTCCCCGGAGAGCTTCTCGAGCGCGAGGATCCCGCGCACCGAGCTGCCGTGGGTGTCGAGGCGGGGGGAGTAGGCAGCGATCCCGCACCGGCCGGGCACGGCCGCGATGATGCCGCCGGCGATGCCGCTCTTGCCGGGCAGGCCCACCGACGTGACCCACTCGCCGGCGTCGTCGTACATCCCGCAGGTCATCATCACCGACAGCACCTGCCGGGCCGCCAGCGGGCTGAGCACCTGCTCGTCGGTGCCCGGCACCACCCCGTCATGGGCCAGGGTCGCGGCCATCCGCGCGAACTCGACGGTGGTCGCCTCGATCGCGCACTGCCGCGTGTAGCCCTGCACGACGTCGTGCGGGTCGCCGGGGAGCACACCCAGGGCCTTGAGCAGGTGGGCGATCCCCAGGTTGCGGTGCGCGTCCGCCAGCTCCTGCTCGACGAGGTCCTCGTTGACGGCCAGGTGGCGGCCCGCCATCCGCGACAGCAGGTCGTGCACAGCACGGAAGCGCTCCTCCCCGGTGCGCCCCGGCAGCAGCGCGTGCACCGTCAACGCCCCGGCGTTGATCATCGGGTTGTCGGGCCGGTCGCCGGCCTCGAGCGAGATGCGGTTGAAGGCGTCTCCGGACGGCTCGACGTCCACGTGCTCGAAGACCGTGTCGAGGCCGACGGTGTCGATCGCCAGTCCGTAGGCGAAGGCCTTGGACATCGACTGCACGGGGAAGGCGACGTCTGAGTCCCCGGACGCCATCCGGTCGTCCTCGCTGTCGACGAGCGCCAGCGCGGTCAGGTCGCGGTCCGCCTCCCGGTGGACCGGCAGCTCGTGCGGCTCACCGTCGTCGACCTCGCGGACGCTCTCGACGATCCGGTCCATCAGCGCCTGCAGGTCCGCGGTGTCCACGCCTGCAGCCTAGGGGGACGCGGGGGTGGACCCGGGTGCGCCTGGTCCCGCGCCGAGCATCCTGGCGGCCGCCCGTCCGGCCGCGGCCGCCGCGACGAAGGAGGCGGCGTCCTCCTCCAGGTCGCGGCCCATCGTGGACAGGCGGACGGGGGAGTCCGCGAGCGCGTCGAGCAGTCCGTCGACCGGGACGTCCACAGGGCGCAGGTGCGGGGCGACGAGGACGAGCTCGGCGACCGCGGAGCGCACGGCCGCCAGGCACTCGTCCGTGGCCGGGAGACCCGTCTGCCCGAGGGGCAGCGGGACGTCGGCGGGATGGGCCAGGACCCGGGCGTATGCCGTGGCGCTGTGGTGGGAGAGGCCACGGTGGCGGGGGCGGGGGTCGGCCTGCGAGACGCGCAGCGAGGCGACCGGCGAGCCGCCGAGCACCGCCGCGGCGTTGAGGGTTTCGCCGGCGGACACCCCGGAGAACCCCCACCGGGTGCCGGTGCCCAGGTTGCCGGGTCCTTGCGCGACCACGACGACGTCGGCGCCGGCGACGAGGTGGGCGGCGAGCAGGGCGCTGTGGACGGTGACGGCCTCGAGGTCGCCGCCGTAGGCCTGCCCGGCCGTCACCACGCACTGCAGCCACCCGGCGGCGCGCAGCTCCGCGCAGGTCCGGGAGAACGCCGACGGCAGCGCCCCACCGTCGGTCATCACGTAGGCGACCCGGGCGTCCGCGCGCTCCTGCCGCACCCCCGCCAGCACTGCGGGGAGGGAGGAGTGCAGGTCGGCCGCGACCACCGGCATGCCCCCCAGGTCGTCCGCCCCGGCCAGCACCCGGTGGTGCTCGCCCTCGGGGTCGTCCACCCCCAGGACCATCGTCTGCAGGGGGGTGTAGCGGGCCTTGACCAGATGGCCGGGGTGGTCGTGGTCCCGGCGGGGCCAGGCCGCCGGTCGGTCGGGGACCGCGACGACCACGGCATACCCGCCGGTGCCCAGCCCGCGCTCCTGGGCGGTGACGTTGAGCAGCACCCGGTCGCCCGGCTCGGGCGTGCCGACGAGGTCGGGGTAGGCGAGGGCTCGCACGACGCCGAGGTCCTCGACCTCGACCGTCATCAGCAGCACCCCGTCCCACGCCGGCAGCAGCTCGCGCACCGTGCCCTGCCGCCACTGGATCACCGGGGCAGCCTATGCCGGGCGCCGGGGTAGCGTGTGCCCCATGGCCCGACCCACCCCCGCCGCTGCCAAGACGGAGCGGCTGCTCAACCTGGTGATCGCGCTGCTGTCCACCCGTCAGCCGCTGACCAAGGCGCGGATCCGTGAGGCGGTGCCGGACTACCAGGAGGGCAACGACGAGGCCTTCGAGAGGATGTTCGAGCGCGACAAGGACGAGCTGCGGGCGCTGGGGATCCCGCTGCGCACCGAGGCCGTGGACCCGTTCTTCGACGACGAGCAGGGCTACCGCATCGACCAGCGGGAGTACGCCCTGCCCCAGATCGAGCTCGAGCCCGACGAGGTCGCCGTCATCACCCTGGCCAGCCGGGCGTGGTCGCAGGCGAGCCTCGCGGGGCCGGCGGCGCAGGCGCTGCGCAAGCTGGACGCGGCCGGCCTGCTGCGCGACGACGCGTCGGTCGCCGGGATCGAGCCGCTGCTGCACACCACGGAGGCGGCCTTCGAGCCGGTCCGGAACGCCGTGCTCTCCCGGACCGTGCTCGCCTTCGACTACCGCAAGGCCGGCGAGGGCGGGTCGACGCCGCGGCGGGTGCAGCCCTGGGGGCTGACCAGCTGGCACGGCCGCTGGTACCTCACCGGTCACGACCTCGACCGCGGGGCTCCGAGGGTGTTCCGGCTCGACCGCATGGTCGGGCGGCCCCGGGCCAGCGGCCGGCCGGGCGCCTTCCAGGTGCCGGCCGCCCACGACGCGACCTCGATGATCCGCACCTCCCACGGGGACGACGCCGGGGCCACGACGACGGTCCGGCTGCTGGTCCGGGACGGCGCGGCGTCCTCGCTGCGCCGCCGCGGCACGGTCGTCGGCGGCCGGGACGGCTGGGACGAGCTGCAGCTGGAGGTGACCGGCGTGTCCTCGACGGTGCAGGAGGTCTGCGCCGCCGGGCCGGAGGTCCGGGTCCTCGAGCCGGAGCACGTCCGCGAGGCCGTCGTCGCCGCGCTCACCGCTGTCGTCGAGGTGCACGAGGGCGGGGGAGAGGGCTGATGGCCACCTACGAGAGCGCGACCTCCCGGCTGGGCCGGCTGCTGACGATGGTGCCCTGGCTGCTGAACCGCCAGGGGATCGACCTCGCGCGCGCCGCCCAGGAGCTCGGCGTCAGCGAGGAGCAGGTGGTGGACGACCTGCAGCTGCTCTTCGTCTGCGGGCTGCCGGGCCACTACCCCGACGACCTCATCGACGCCTCGTGGGAGGACGGCCGCGTCTTCGTCTCCAACGCCGACACCATCGCCCGGCCGCTGCGGCTCGGTCGCGACGAGGCGCTGGCCCTCATCGTCGCGCTCCGCGCGCTGGCCGGCACGCCCGGTCTCGGCGACCACGACGCCATCGACCGGGCGCTGGCCAAGCTCGAGGCGGCCGCCGGGGACGCGGCGGCCACCGCCGACCAGGTCAGGGTCGACCTCGAGCCCCCGCTGGACGACGAGCTCGCGGTGCGGCTGCGACGCGGGCTGTCGCAGAACCGGCGTCTGCACCTGCGCTACACCGTCGCCAGCCGCGACGAGACGACCGAGCGCGACGTCGACCCGATCCGCGTCGCGAGCGTGGACGGCCGCTGGTACCTCGAGGCCTGGTGCCACCGGGCGCAGGGCGTGCGGCTGTTCCGCCTCGACCGCATCGAGGACGTGACCGTGCTGGACGAGGACGGGACCCCGCCCGCGGACCTGCCTGCCCGCGACCTCGGGGCCGGGGTCTACCGCGCGGCGCGCACCGACGAGCGGGTGACGCTCGAGCTCGCCCCCAGCTCGGCCTGGATCGCCGAGAGCTTCCCGGTGGAGCGGACGGAGCGACGCGACGACGGGAGCCTGGAGGTCGTGCTCCGGGTCGCCGACCCCCGGTGGCTCCACCGTCTGGTCTGGCGCGCGGGCGGTGCCGTGCGCGTCCTCGCCCCGGCCGGGACGGCTCGGTCGGTGGTCGAGCAGGCCCGTGCTGCGCTCGAAGGGCACCTGCAGCCGGCGGGGATAGACTGACGACCTCCAGCACGGCCCCCGTGCGCCCGACAGCCGAAGAGGATCGTCCCCATGCGCCTGCAGGCCTGGCACGTCATCGTCCTGATCATCGCGTTCATCCTGCTGTTCGGCTGGAAGAACCTGCCCAACGCCGCGCGCAGCCTCGGTGAGTCGATGCGGGTGTTCAAGTCCGAGGTCGACCAGATGAAGGACGAGAACGCCGCGCGCAAGGACAAGGACGTCCCTGAGCTGCCCGAGTCGGGCGAGGCGACGGGCGGGGACCCCCGCACCGACCCGCGCGAGCCCCGCGACGTCCGGGACGTGCGTGACGTCCGCGACCCCGGTACCGACCCCCGCGACCCGCGCGCGTAGGGCAGCGGCACGGCATACCCGCTCGTGGCCCGCGCCCCACGCACCAAGGACCCCGAGGGACGGATGTCCCTGGGGGACCACTTCCGTGAGCTCCGCAACCGCGTCCTGGTCGCCTCGCTCGCGGTCGCCGCGCTGTCCGTCGTCGGCTGGGTGTTCTACGACCAGATCATCGCCTTCTTCGTCGCCCCCATCGAGGCCGTCTCGGCCGAGCGTGGCGACGACGAGCTCGTCACGCTGCGCTTCCAGAACATCACCGAGGCCTTCGCGATGCAGCTCAAGGTCGCGATCTTCTCCGGCATCCTGCTGGCCAGCCCGGTCTGGCTCTGGCAGCTGTGGGGCTTCCTGCTGCCCGGGCTGCGCCGGCAGGAGAAGAAGCTGGCGCTGACCTACTTCTTCGTCAGCGTGCCCCTGTTCCTGGCCGGGGCAGCGCTGGCCGCCTTCACCTTCCCGCGACTGGTCGCGGTCCTGCTGAGCTTCACGCCGGAGGGGATCGCGAACTTCCCGGGCGCCACCGAGTTCCTGTCGCTGTGGCTCTACTTCATGCTCGCCTTCGGCCTGGCCTTCCTGCTCCCGGTCGTGCTCGTCGGGCTCAACCAGGTCGGGATCCTGTCGGCCCGCGCCATGCTCAAGAGCTGGCGGGTGGTCCTCTTCGGCATCCTCGTGTTCTCCGCGTTCATGACGCCCGACCCCTCCGCCTGGACCATGCTCGCGATGGCAGCCCCGGTCTTCTTCCTCTACTGGTGCGCGGTCGGCGTCGCCTTCGCTCTCGAGCGCCGTCGCAAGCGCCGCGGCGACGACCCGCGCGACCGCTACGCCGGGCTCTCGCCCGACGAGGCGACCCCCCTGCCATGAGGTATGCCGTCGCGCACGGACGGCGGTCCGGGCGCGGCGGGGCCGCGGCGCTGGGGGCCGCGGCGGTCCGGCGGCTGCGCGCCGCGGGCCACGGGGTCGTCGAGATCGAGGCCTCGTCGCTGGAGGAGGCCCGGGCGGCCTGCGAGTCCGTCGTGGCCGACGGCGTCGACGTGCTCGCGGTGGCCGGCGGCGACGGGGTCGTGAGCATGGCGACCGATCTGTGCGCAGGGACGGACACCGCCGTCGGGATCCTGCCCGCCGGCACGGGCAACGACAACGCCCGCTCGCTCGGCATCCCCCTGGACGCGGACGGTGCGCTCGGGGTCCTGCTCAGCGGGCACGCCCGCCGCGTCGACGCCCTCCACCTGCCCGACCTCGACCGTCACGTGCTGGGATCGGTGAACGCCGCCCTGGACGCCCGGATCGCGCACCGGGCCACCCGCCTCCCGCGGGTGCTCGGCGCCGCGTCCTACACGGTCGCCGCGCTGGCGGAGATCGCGCTGCTGCCCTGGCGCGACGCGCCGACCTACCGGATCACCGCGGACGGGTCGACGGAGGAGGTGGAGGCGCTGGTCGTCACGGTCACCAACATGGCCTACCTCGGCGGCGGGCTGCGTCTCTCGCCGCGCTCCGATCCCGCCGACGGGCTGCTCGACCTCGTCGTGATCGGTCAGGTCGGCCCGGTCGAGGCACTGGGGCTGCTGCGGGACGTGCGCGCGGGGCGCGCCAGCGCCCACCCGGCCGTCACCGTGACACCGGTGCGCTCGGTGCGGGTCGAGGGGCCGGTCGACGTGCTCGTCCACGGCGACGGCGAGGCGATCGCACCGCTGCCGCTGTCGGTCCGCGTGGCCCCGTCGGCCCTGCGGGTGGTGGCACCCCCGCTGGCATAGCCTGAGGGGCATGGCCAGTCCCGCAGAGCGCTACGCCCGGTCCCGCGAGCAGGCCACCTGGGCCGCCAGCCCGGCCGGCCGCTTCGCCGCCTCGCTCGACTTCGACCTCGACCCCTTCCAGCTCGAGGCCATCGCCGCCGTGCAGGAGGGCTCGGGGGTCCTCGTGGCCGCGCCGACAGGGTCGGGCAAGACGGTCGTGGGGGAGTTCGCCGTCGCCCAGGCGCTGGAGACCGGGCGCAAGGCGTTCTACACGACCCCGATCAAGGCGCTGTCGAACCAGAAGTACCACGACCTCGTGGCCCGGCACGGTGCCGCCACGGTCGGCCTGCTCACCGGCGACGCCTCCATCAACGGCGACGCACCCGTGGTCGTGATGACCACCGAGGTGCTCCGCAACATGATGTACGCCTCCTCCTCCACCCTGACCGGGCTCGGGTACGTGGTGATGGACGAGGTGCACTACCTGGCCGACCGGTGGCGCGGAGCCGTCTGGGAGGAGGTCATCATCCACCTGCCCCCCTCGGTGCAGGTGGTGTCGCTGTCCGCGACGGTGAGCAACGCGGAGGAGTTCGGCGACTGGCTGCGGACCGTGCGCGGTGGCACGCCGGAGAGCATGCGGGTCATCGTCGCCGAGCACCGGCCGGTGCCGCTGTGGCAGCACATGATGGTCGGCACCACGTTGTTCGACCTGTTCGTCAACGAGGGCGGGGGAGAGGGCAGCACCAGGGTCAACCCCGAGCTGCTGCAGCGCATCTCGCAGGCCGAGCGCAGTACCGGCTGGGCCCGCGAGGACGCCGGTGCGCCGCGCGGCCGCAGGGGCGCGGTCCAGGGCCGCTACGTCTCGCACCGTGGGCGGGACGACCGGAGGCGGGACGACCGGGGTCGTCGACCGCGGGACGTGACGCCGGTGCCCGAGCGGGGGGCGCTGCCCGGCGGCGCCGCCAGCCGGGCCCAGGTCATCGACCGGCTCGAGCGGCAGGGGCTGCTGCCGGCCATCACCTTCATCTTCAGCAGGGCGGGCTGCGACGGGGCCGTCCAGCAGCTGCTCGGACGCGGCACCCGGCTGATCCCGGAGGGGGACGGGCGCGAGATCCGCAACCTCGTCGAGCGGCGGGTGGCCGAGGTGGACCCTTCCGACCTCGGCGTGCTCGGCTACCACGACTTCGTCGAGGGGCTCTCGCGCGGCTTCGCGGCGCACCACGCGGGCATGCTCCCCCTCTTCCGGGAGGTGGTCGAGGAGCTGTTCACCGTCGGTCGCGTCCGAGCGGTCTTCGCCACCGAGACGCTCGCCCTGGGCATCAACATGCCGGCCCGCACCGTGGTGCTGGAGAAGCTCATGAAGTTCAACGGGGAGAGCCACGTGCCGGTCACCCCGGCGGAGTACACGCAGCTCACCGGCCGTGCCGGGCGGCGCGGGATCGACGTCGAGGGCCACGCCGTCGTGCTGTGGCGCCGGGGCGTCGACCCGGTGGAGATCGCCGGCCTCGCCTCCACCCGGACCTACCCCCTGCGCTCCTCCTTCCGGCCCAGCTCCAACATGGCGGTCAACCTCGTCGCTCAGTACGGCCGCGCCCGTGCCCACGAGCTGCTCCAGAGCAGCTTCGCCCAGTTCCAGGCCGACCGCTCCGTGGTCGGGCTGACCACGAGGGTGCGCGAGAACCAGACGGCGCTGGAGGGGTATGCCGAGGCGATGGAGTGCGACCGCGGCGACTTCGGCGAGTACGGCCGCATGCGGCACCAGCTGGGCGAGCCGGAGAAGAAGATGGCCCGGGTGCGCCAGGTGGAGCGGCGGGCCGACATCGCCCAGGGCCTGGAGGACCTCGAGCCCGGCCAGGTCATCCAGCTCGACGGCGGTCGCAAGGGCACGATGGCCGTCGTGCTGCGCAGCCCGCGGACCCCGACCGCCTCGCCCGAGCCGTCGGTCCTGACGTCCAACGGCAGCCTGCAGCGGCTCACCGTCGCCGGCTTCAAGGACGTGCCGGAGGTGATCGGCACGCTGCGGATCCCGCAGCACTTCAACCCACGCAGTCCCAGGTCGCGCAAGGACCTCGCGTCGGCGCTGCGCGACACCGTGCGCGAGCCACCACCCTCCAGGAAGGGGCGGCAGCGGGGGGCCCAGCCCGACGACGGGGCGACGGAGACCGCATACTCCTCGGTGCGGGGCGGGGAGGACCGGGTCGACGAGCTGCGGAGCCGGCTCAAGGCCCACCCGTGCCACGCCTGTCCTGAGCGTGAGGAGCACGCCCGGTGGGCGGCCCGCTGGTGGAAGCTGCGGCGCGAGACCGACGACCTGCAGCGGCGGGTGTCGAACCGCACGAACACGGTCGCCACCACCTTCGAACGGATCTGCGACCTGCTGTCCGGGCTCGGCTACCTCACGCCGGACGGCCAGGCGGTCACGCCGGAGGGGGGGCGGCTGCGGCGGATCTACACCGAGCTCGACCTCGTCGTCGCCGAGGCCCTGCGGCGCGGGACCTGGGCCCGGCTGACGGCGCCCGACCTCGCAGCCGTCGTGTCCGCGCTGGTGCACGAGGCGCGCGGAGACGCCGTCGGCGTCCCGCGGATCCCGACCGTCGAGGTCGAGGAGGCGCTCGGGGAGATGGCCGTCATCTGGCGCGAGGTCGCCACGCTGAAGAGCGAGCACCACCTCGACGGCGACCGAGAGCTGGACGCGGGCGTGGCGTGGATGATGCACCGGTGGACCGCCGGGCGCAGCCTCGACGAGGTGCTGCGCGACGGTGACCTGTCGGCGGGTGACTTCGTGCGCCGCTGCAAGCAGGTCGTGGACCTGCTGGGCCAGATCGCGCAGGCCGCCGACCCGCACGTCGCCCGCACCGCTCGGCAGGCCAACGACACGATCCTGCGCGGGGTCGTGGCCGCCGACCGGCTCGACTGAGGCGGAGCGAGCGTTAGGCTCGCCGGAACCCGTCATCGAAGAGGAGAACCATGTCCGAGATCGTCGTCTGCTCCCCCCTGCGCACGCCGGTCGGCGGCTTCCTGGGCAGCCTGTCGTCGCTGTCGGCGGCGGACCTGGGCACGCAGCTGCTGACGGCCCTGCTGGAGCGGACCGGCCTGCAGGACGGTGACGTCGACGACGTGATCGTCGGCAACGCCAACCCCAGCGGCGAGATCCCGGCGCTCGGGCGCGTCCTGGCGCTCAACGTCGGTCTCGACTCCGCCCCGGGCATGCAGCTGGACCGGCGGTGCGGGTCCGGGCTGCAGGCGGTGCTCACCGCGGCGTCGCACGTCGCGGGGGGCGGCGCCGACCTGATCGTGGCCGGGGGAGCGGAGTCGATGAGCCAGGTGGAGCACTACGCGCTGCTGCGGCAGGGGGTCAAGGGTGCGGGCGTCGAGCTGGCCGACCGGCTGGCGCGTGCGCGGTCGACGGCCGGTGGGGAACGGCACCCGATCGCCGGTGGGATGATCGAGACCGCGGAGAACCTGCGGCGTCAGTACTCCATCTCGCGCGAGGCCCAGGACGCCCTGGCGCTGCGCTCCCACCAGGCGGCGGCCGCGGCTGCGGCGGCGGGCCGGTTCGCCGATGAGCTGGTGCCGGTAGAGGTGGCCGGGCGCGGGGGAACGGCGGTGGTGGACGCCGACGAGCACATCCGGCCGGACACGTCGATGGAGGTGCTCGCCGGGCTGCGGCCGATCCTGGGACGGCAGGACGCGGAGGCGACGGTGACCGCCGGCAACGCGAGCGGTCAGAACGACGCGGCCGCGCTGTGCGTGGTGACCACGCGGGAGACCGCCGAGGCCAGGGGGCTGACGCCGCTGCTGGCGCTGCGGTCGTGGGCGGTGGCCGGCGTGGCACCCGAGACGATGGGCATCGGCCCGGTCCCGGCCTCGGCGAAGGCGCTGGAGCGTGCCGGCCTGACGATGGAGGACCTGGACCTCATCGAGCTCAACGAGGCCTTCGCCGCGCAGGCGCTGGCCGTGCTCACCGAGTGGGGGATGAGCGACCCCTCGACGTGGGACCGGTTGAACCCCAACGGTTCCGGCATCTCGCTGGGTCACCCGGTCGGGGCGACGGGGGCCCGGATCCTCGCCACGTTGGCCCACGAGCTGCACCGCCGCGAGGGTCGCTACGCCCTGGAGACGATGTGCATCGGCGGCGGCCAGGGGTTGGCCGCCGTGTTCGAGCGCGTGGTCTGAGGCGGGGCCACGCTGACGGTTCCCCCGGGGCCACGCCCCGCCGACTACCCGGCACATGTCGTTCTTCCCGGCGGATGCATCCGACGGGAAGCACGATTTCCGCCGGGTAGTGGGGCGGGGCAAGGAGTGGGCGGTGCAGGAGTGGGTGGTGCAGGAGTGGGCGGTGCGGCGGCGAGGGGAGGGGGCCAACGTGAGGGGAGTGCGGGGCGGGCGCTACTCGGGGCGCAACTTCAGGGCCCGCATGAGCCGGCCCACCGGGCTGCCGAGGTCGTAGGCCTCGACCAGCTGCTGCAGCGTCGCCGGGTCGGCGAGCTCCCGCGGGACGGTGAGCGGCACGTCGGGCAGGGGGGCGTCGTGGGCCACGTGGACGACGAGCGGCGCGACGTCGAGGTAGTCCGCGGCCGCCTCGAGGTTGGTCCGCCTCGCGCCCTTGATCGCCGGGTCGCCGTCGGCCACCGCCTGGCGCAGGCCGGCCAGCGACCCGTAGGTGGTGATGAGGTGCGCGGCCGTCTTGTCCCCGATGCCCTTGACCCCCGGCAGGCCGTCGCTGGTGTCCCCCCGGAGCATCGCCATGTCCGCGTAGGCGGCCCCGGTCGCCACGCCATACCTCGCCTGCAGGTCCGCCTGGCGGAGGACCTCGGCGTCGCGGACCCCGCCGCGCGCGGTGTAGACGACCGTCACGTCGGCCTCGTCGTCGACGAGCTGGAAGAGGTCGCGGTCCCCGGTGACGACGGCGACCGGTCCTCGGCCGCGGTGCCGGACGGTGAGCGTGCCGATGACGTCGTCCGCCTCGTAGCCGTCCGAGCCCAGGACGGGGATGCCGAACGACTCGAGCGCACGCCGGATGATCGGCACCTGCGCCTCGAGCTCGGCCGGCGCCTCCTCCTTGTCCTGCGTGCCCGGGACGAGCCGGTGCGCCTTGTAGGTCGGGATCGCCCGGACCCGGAAGTCGGGTCGCCAGTCGTTGTCCCAGCACGCGACGAGGTGGGTGGGGGAGAAGCGGGTGACCAGCGTGCTGGTCATGTCGAGCATCCCGCGCACGGCGTTGGTCGGGGTGCCGTCCGGAGCCTGGCGCAAATCCTTGACGCCGAAGTAGGCGCGGAAGTAGAGCGAAGCGGTGTCCAGAAGGAGCAGGCGCGCGGCGGGCGCGGCGGAGTGCGTGCTCATGGGGCCCCAGGGTAGGCCCTGCTAGCGTGGCGTGGTGCTCCGAGACCGCCTGCCGTGGATCGTCGTGCTGCTGACGCTCGCGACCTCCGTCGTGCTGCTGCTGGGGCCGCTGTGGACGACTGCCGAGGGCGAGAACCCGCTGGAGCGTCCGCCCGGCGTGGACTACGACGCGGTGCTGCGCCTGGGGCTGCCGACGATCGCCGTGGCCCTGGCCGTCGTGGTCGCGTTCGCCGTCGGGCGACGGCCCGCGGGAGGACGACCGTGACCGGTATCGAGCCGCTCGACCGGCACATCGTCGAGGTCCTGTCGCAGGACGGACGCGTCTCGTTCGCGGACCTCGGCCGCCAGGTCGGGCTGTCCACGTCGGCCACCCACCAGCGGGTCAAGCGGCTGGAGGAGAAGGGCATCATCCAGGGCTACCGGGCCGTCGTCGACTACGCCGCGGTCGGGCTGCCGCTGACCGCGCTCATGTCCGTCACCCCCTTCGACCCCGCCGCGGACGACGACATCCCCGAGCGCCTTGCGAACATCGAGGAGATCGTCGCCTGCTGGTCGGTGGCGGGCGACGAGAACTACATCCTGCTCATCCGCGTCGGTCGGCCGCAGGACCTGGAGGAGCTGCTCGGCCGGATCCGCCAGCAGGGCTCGTGCTCCACCAACACCACGATCGTGCTGTCCACCCCGTGGGAGGACCGGCTGGGCCGGCTGCCCGAGGAGCGGCCCGAGCCGACCTGACCGAGCCAGGCGCCCTCAGCCGCGGCGGGCGATCGCCGCGCAGCGGCCCTCGACGAGCTGCAGGAGCGCGCCGGGCGCGAGCTCGAGGTCCAGACCCCGCTTGCCACCGCTGACGAGGATCGTGGCGTGCCCGGTGGCGGAGGAGTCGAGCACCGTCGGCAGCCGCTTCTTCTGCCCCAGCGGGCTGATGCCGCCGACGACGTAGCCGGTCGTCCGCTCCGCCACCGCAGGGTCGGCCATCGTGGCCCGTTTGGCACCGAGCGCTGCGGCCGCGGCCTTGAGGTCGACCGTCGTGTCGACCGGGACGATCGTCACGCCGAGACCGTGGTCGGTGTCCACGAGCAGCGTCTTGAAGACGCGCCCGGGCTCCACGCCCAGGGCCTCGGCCGCCTCGAGCCCGTAGCTCGCCGCCCGCGGGTCGTGCGCGTAGGCCCGCACCGCGTAGGTGACCCCGGCCCGGTCGAGGGCGACGGTCGCGGGCGTGCCGCCGCCCTGGTGCTTCTTCTTGGCCACCGGGTCAGGGTATGCCGTTCGGGCGGGGTGGGGGCAGACGCGTCTGGCTCAGGCGAGCTGGTCCACCGAGGCCTGGCGGGAGGCGGCGGCCTGCTCCTGGGCGTGGGCGAGCACGAGCTCGGCCGCGTCGTCGGTGTGCTGACGCCACCAGTCCTGGCCCGAGGGCGGGAGGGTGTCGATCGGGTCGTAGTAGACATACTCGGCGCTGGTGACGTCGAGGTCCTCGCCCTCGATCGAGGTGCGGTAGTTCTTGCGCCAGTAGGACACGCCGCGCTCGGTGTCGTAGGTGTCGACCTGGTGCACCCAGCGCTTGCCGACGAACGGCACGTCGCAGACGATCCGCGGGGTGGCGAAGCCCGGCAGGTAGCCCAGGAGCGAGTGCTGCAGGTGCTGGGCGTGGGCCAGCGGGACCCGCCAGTGCTCGCTGAACGGGATCATGTCGCACATGTAGAAGTAGTAGGGCGTGATCATCGCCTCGTCGGCGAGCGCGAAGCACAGGTCGAGCAGCTGCACCGAGGTGTCGTTGACGCCCCGCATGAGGACGCCCTGGTTGCGGACGTCGCGGACGCCGGCGTCCAGCATCGTGCGCGAGGCCTTGGCCACCAGCGGCGTCACCGACTGGGCGGCGTTGACGTGGGTGTGGATGGCCAGCCCGACGCCGCGCTCGCGGGCCTTGGCCGCCACCCGCGACACGCCCTCGACGGTCTCGGGTGCCAACCAGTGCTGCGGCATACCCATCAGGGCCTTGGTCGCCAGGCGGACGTCGCGGATGTTCTCGATGTCGAGGAGCTCGTCGAGCCAGGCCTCGAGGTTCTTCCACGGCATGTTGGCGACATCGCCGCCGGAGACGACGACGTCGCGCACGCTCGGCGTGGCGCGCAGGTAGTCGAGGATCGCCGTGTGCCGGTCGACCGGCTTCCCGGCCAGCTTCAGCTTGGTGACCGTGGGGGTGGAGTTCCCGACCAGGTCCATGCGGGTGCAGTGGCCGCAGTACTGCGGGCACGTGGGCAGCATCTCCGCCAGCACCTTGGTGGGGTAGCGGTGCGTGAGGCCCTCGGCGACCCACATGTCGTGCTCGTGCAGGGAGTCGCGGGTGGCGTAGGGGTGCGAGCTCCAGTCGGTGCGGCGGTCGGAGAAGACCGGCAGCATGTAGCGGCGCACGGAGTCGGCGTACCAGGCCGCGGTGAACTCCTCACCCGCGTCCGGCGCGTGCCCGTCGACCCAGGTCGGCTCGCTGACCATCGTGCTGAGCATCTGCGGGGTGACGAGCATCGACATCGTGGCGCGCTCGGCCTGGTCGCGCTCCAGGTCGGCGTAGAAGTCGTCGGTCAGCAGGTCGCCCATCACCCTCTTGAGCTGGCGGGTGTTCTTGACGCAGTTGACCCGCTGCCACTGGACGTCCTCCCACTGATCGGTCGTGACCTCGCGCCAGCCCGGGAACCGGGTCCAGTCGGGTTCGACGAGGTGACGGCGCCGGTAGGCGTAGGGCTGCTCGGTCTGTGCGCTCATGCGTGCCATGATAAGGACATCTTCCTGGGAAACGCAGCATTGTCGGGAAGATTCATCGTTACGACGGCATGTAGGAGGAAATATGACGGCGGTGCCTCACTCACCGTTCGGGGTCCACCGGGTGCTGGACCCGGCCGGCGACGCCGTCACCCTCCCGCAGTCGGCGCGTCGTCTGGACGCGTCGCCCCAGCTCGGCCCCGACGAGGTGCGGGTCGACGTCGAGGTCCTCAACCTCGACGCGGCGTCCTACCGCCAGCTGCGGGAGAAGCACACCGGGCCCACCGGCCACGTCCACGGCCACTCGATCCGCTCCGAGGTGCTCGAGATCGTCGAGGACCGCGGCAAGATGCAGAACCCGGTCACGGGGTCGGGCGGCATGCTCATCGGCACGGTCGCCGAGGTCGGGCCGCAGAGCCCGCTCGGCCTGCGGGTGGGGGACCGGGTCGCCACCCTCGTCTCCCTGTCCCTGACACCGTTGGCCATCACCGACCGCCTCGCGTCGTGGGACGGCCTGTCCGAGCGTGTCCCGACGCGCGGTCACGCGATCCTCTTCGGCCGCTCGATCGCCGCGGTGCTGCCCGAGGACCTCGAGCCCGACCTGGCGCTCATGGTGATGGACGTGTGCGGCGCACCGGCGCTGGTGCGCCGGGTCGTGCAGGGGTATGTCGTACGCGGGCACGTCCCGTCCGTCGCCGTCCTCGGGGGCGCGGGCAAGTCCGGGTCGCTGTCGCTGGCCGCCGCCCGGGACGCCGGGGCCGTCCACCGCGTCGCCGTGGTGCCCTTCGAGCGCGAGGCCGACCTGCTGCGCGGCACGGGACTGGCCGAGGAGGTCGTGGTCGCCGACGCACGCGCCCCGCTGGCGCTGGAGCGGGCCGTGCGCGCCGCCGGGGGCCCGGTCGACGTGACGGTCGTGTGCGTCGACGTGCCGGGCTGCGAGCAGCCGGCCCTGATGATCACCGCGCAGGGCGGCACCGTCGTCTACTTCTCGATGGCCACCAGCTTCGCGGCGGCAGCCCTCGGCGCCGAGGGCCTGGCCGCCGACGTGACGATGCTCGTCGGCAACGGCTACACCCCCGGGCACGCCGACTACGCGCTGTCCCTGCTGCGCGGGGACGCCGCCGTGCGCGGCCTGTTCGAGTCCCGGCTCGCGGCAGAGCAGACTGGGCACGCATGAGGACCCTTCTGCGTCGCGGTGTCGTGGTCGTGACGCCCCGCCCCCCGGCCACGGCCATGCTGGTGGACGGCGACGTCGTGGCCTGGATCGGCGACGAGGCAGGGGCGGACGCCCTGGCCGAGCGGCTGGCGGCGGGCCTGGGTGAGGGTGCGGACGGTGTCGACGAGGTGGTGGACCTGCGCGGGGCGCTCGTCACGCCGGGCTTCAGCGACTCCCACGTCCACCTCACGATGACCGGCCAGGCGCTGGACGGCGTGGACCTGTCCGGCACGACGTCGGTGGCCCAGGCGCTGCGCCTCGTCGAGGACGCGGCGCGCCGGGGGCGTGGCCGGCCGGTCTACGCCCACTCCTGGGACGAGACGCGCTGGGCCGAGCAGCGTCCCGTCACCTCCGCCGAGCTGGACCGCGCGTCCTACGGCGGTGTGGTCTACATGCCCCGCGTCGACGCGCACTCGGCGAGCGTGTCCACCGCGATGGCCACGATCGCCCGCGTGCGCGACCTCGACGGCTGGGACGGTGTCGGCGTGGCGCGGCGCGACGCCTTCGCCGCGGTGACGAACGCCTTCACCTCCACGATGACCCCGCCCGACCGCGAGCTGCACCTGGAGCTGGCGCTCGCCACCGCCGCGCGGCAGGGCCTGACGCTCATCCACGAGACCGGGGCCTCGCACCTCACGAGCCACGACGACATCCGCGCGGTCCTCGAGGCCGGTCAGCGGCCCGGCGTGCCGGACGTCGTCACCTACTGGGGGGAGCTCGCCACGGACGCCGGCGCGGCGGACGAGCTCGCGGAGTTCCTCGGTGTCCTCGGCCTGGCCGGCGACCTGTGCGCCGACGGGTCCTTCGGGTCGTCCACCGCGCACCTGCAGCAGGCGTACAGCGACGGCGGCACGTGCGGCTACGGCTACCTCAGCGTCGAGGAGGTGCGCGACCACGCCGTGGCCTGCACGCGCGCCGGTCTGCAGGCGGGCGGCCACGTGATCGGCGATGCCGCCCTGCGCACGATGGCCGACGGCTTCCGGGCCGCCGCCGACGTGCTCGGAGCCGACGCCGTCCGTGCCGCCCGGCACCGCTGGGAGCACGTCGAGCTGCCGGACGAGCACGTGCTGGCGACGATGGCGGACCTCGGGATCTGGGCCAGCGTCCAGCCGATGTTCGACGGCCTCTGGGGTGGGGCGGACGGGATGTATGCCGCGCGGCTGGGTGCCGTGCGTGCGCTCTCCGTGGTGCCCCTGCGCTCGATGCTCGACGCGGGCGTCCGGGTCGCGTTCGGGTCGGACAGCCCGGTCACGCGGCTGGGCCCGTGGTCGGCGGTCCGCGCGGCGGTCTGGCACCACAACCCCGACCAGCGCCTCACCGTCGAGGAGGCGGTCACCGCCCACACCCGTGCGGGCTACGAGCTGGCGGGCCTGGACGGCGGCGAGCTGCGGGTCGGGGCACCCGCCACCTACGTCGTGTGGGACGACGGTGCCGGTCGACCGGTCGGCACCGACCCCGGCACGGGCCTGCCCGCCCTCGACGCGCCCGACCACCCCCTGCCCGTGGCGCGCCTGACCGTCGTCGCCGGGCGTACGGCATACCAGCGAGAAGGAGCCTGAGTGAGCCCCACCACCGTCGCCCCACCCCCGCGGCTGGATCTGGACCCTCGAGTGGTGCGCCGCGCGCGGCGGCTGGCCGAGCGTCTCGGCCAGCCTGTCGTCGATATCGCGCGGAGCCACACGACCGTGTCGGTCGAGCGTGCCACGCTGCGCCTGGCGGGGCTGTCCGGCGCGGACCACGAGCGCGTGCCGTGGGTCAACCACCTCGTCGACGCGGTCCGCGACCAGGTCGGGATCGAGCACGGTGTCACGACGCCGGTGTGGGACGCGCTGCGCCGCGAGGAGGCGCCCGACCTGCTGACGCTGGCGCAGAAGGCCTCGGCGGGCGCCGTGACCTTCCGCCTGCCCGAGAGGCGGGGCGAGGTCAGCGGTGCGCGGCGCGCGGCGCGGGCCGCGGTGCGCCCGGGCCTGCAGCGCATCGACCGGCAGCGGGCGGCGCGCGACCGGCTGGTCGCCCGGCTCGGAGACCCGGAGCGCCGACCGTGGATCTACCTCATCGTGGCGACCGGGGACATCTACGAGGACATCCCGCAGGCGCAGGCGGCGGCGCGCGAGGGCGCGGACGTGATCGCGGTGATCCGCTCCACCGGGCAGTCGCTTCTCGACTACGTCCCCGAGGGGGCGACGCGGGAGGGCTTCGCGGGCACCTACGCCACGCAGGAGAACTTCCGGCTCATGCGGGCGGCGCTCGACGAGGTGGGCAAGGAGCTCGGGCGCTACATCCGGCTGACCAACTACGCCTCCGGGCTGTGCATGCCCGAGATCGCGACGCTGGCCGGCCTCGAGCGCCTGGACATGATGCTCAACGACTCGATGTACGGCATCCTCTTCCGCGACATCAACCCGATCCGGACCTTCGTCGACCAGCGGTTCTCGCGCCAGATCCACGCCCGCGCGGGGATCATCATCAACACCGGCGAGGACAACTACCTCACGACCGCGGACGCGATCGAGGCGGCCCACACGGTGACGGTGAGCCAGCTGATGAACGAGTTCTTCGGCCGGGAGGCGGGGCTGGAGGACTGGCAGCTCGGGCTGGGTCACGCGTTCGAGATCAACCCCGAGGTCGAGGACTCGTTCCGGCTGGAGCTGGCGCACGCGCTGCTGGCCCGCCAGCTCTTCCCGGACGCACCGCTGAAGTGGATGCCCCCGACCAAGCACATGACGGGCGACATCTTCCGGGGCTATCTGCTCGACGGGTTCTTCAACCTCGTCGGTGCCATGACCGGCCAGTCGATCCTGCTCGTCGGGATGATGACCGAGGCCGTCGTGACGCCGTTCCTGTCCGACCGCGACCTGGCCCTGCAGAACGTGCGCTACGTCCAGCGGGCGGCCGGGGGCCTCACCGAGGACTTCCACCCGCCGCGCGACGGCTTCATCCAGAACCGGGCCCGGCAGGTGCTCTCCGAGGCCGTGGACCTGCTCGAGGAGATCACCCGGGAGAAGGCGCCGGAGGGCTCCACACCCCTGCTCGAGGCGATCGGCGACGGCACCTTCGGGCTGATGAAGCGTCCGGTGGACCGTGGCAAGGGCCGCGAGGGTGTCGCCCGGCGTGCCGACGACTACGACAACCCGGCCACCACGATGCTGGAAGAGGGCGCACGATGAACGAGGCGGACCCGAGGGAGCCCGAGACGGGGCGAGCGGCGACGGGTGGGCCGAGCGTGGTCCGGCCCTACGGCGACATGACCGGCGACGGGATGGTGCAGATCTCCTTCACCCTCCCCGTCGGCCACGACAAGCGGGCCGAGGGCGCCGCCCTGCAGCTGGCAGCCAAGATGGGCCTGGCCCCGGCGCTGCTGGTGCACGCCAGGGCGATGGGTCCGGACCACACCTTCTTCGTCGTCTACGGCAGTGTCACCCACCTCGTCGAGCTCGACAAGGTGCAGGTGGTCGAGCGCGACTTCCCGCTGCTGTCGGCCAAGGAGGTCAACACGGCCATCAGGAAGGCGCTGCGCCGCCCGCTCGTGGTCGTCGGCGCCTGCATCGGCACGGACGCCCACACGGTCGGCATCGACGCGATCCTCAACATCAAGGGGTTCGCGGGGGAGAAGGGCCTGGAATACTACTCCGAGATCAAGGTGGTCAACCTCGGCGCCCAGGTGCTCGTCCCGGAGCTCGTCGAACGGGCGCAGGAGGAGAAGGCCGACGCCGTGCTCGTCTCCCAGGTCGTCACCCAGCGCGACGCCCACATCCACAACACCACCCAGATGTCTGCGGCCTTCCGCGAGGCCTACCCGGCGGGTCAGGTGCCGCTGCTCATCGCCGGCGGCCCGCGGTTCGAGGAGGGCACGGCGGCGGCGCTGGGGGTGGACAAGATCTTCGGCAAGGGCACCACCCCCGGTGAGGTGGCGTCCTACCTCGTGCACGTCCTGGGCGACCCGGGGCGCGGACGCCGTCAGCAGGGCAGCACCGGGGAGAGGATGAGCGCATGAGCACCGACCAGGGACCCGGCCAGCAGACGAGCCGCACGGCGCAGCCGGCGACCGCCCCCGCCGCCGTCGGGATGGGGGTGACCCACTCCCGCTACGTCCCCTACTCGCACGCCCACTACGCCGGCAACCTCGTCGACGGTGCCTACAGCCTGGCGCTCTTCGGGGACGTCGCCACCGAGCTGTGCGTCCGCACGGACGGCGACGAGGGACTGTTCGCCTCCTACAGCGACGTGCAGTTCCGTGCGCCGGTCCGCGCAGGTGACTGCCTGGAGGTGACTGCCCTCCTCGTGCGGGTCGGCACCCGCAGCCGTGAGATGGACTTCGCGGTACGGGTGGTCGCTCGCGGCACCCCGGAGGCAGGGGTGTCGGGCGCTGCCGTGCTCGACCCTCCGGTCCTGGCCACGACCGCCCGTGGGACGGTGATCGTGCCACCGCAGGCCGTCCGGTCGGGCAGCTCCGAGGGGCCTCGGCGTGTCGAGAGCGACACGCCGGGGGCACGGGAAATGTGACTGTGGACTCCGTCCGGAGAGGCTGCCGCTGACCTGCGGTGTTGTGCGTCGGTGCAGGTCAGGACGCTGTTGACAGGCCTGCTGGTCGCGCCTACGTTCGTCAGGTCCCCACATCCCGGCACCACGCCGCACGGGGGAGCCACGGCCCCGAGCACCGAGTAGACAACGGTCGCGGGATGGCGTCCAGCCACCCCGGGATCGGCCCCAAAGGTGCGTCGGGGCCTGGCCGTGCCCGGGGGAGGGTTGACCTAGTCTGGTCCGCGTGCCGCCTCTTCGCCTGATCCTCGCCACGCTCGGCGGGGTGGCGTTGTGGCTCGCCTTCCCCGGGCACGACGTCTGGCCGCTGGCCCTCGTCGGCGTCGCCGCGCTCGCCGTCGCCACCGCTGGTGCGCGGCCGTGGGTCGGCGCGGTCGCTGGTCTCCTGCTGGGGTTCACCTGGTTCACCCCCATGTTCGTCTGGGCCAGCACCTACGCCGGGTCGCCGCCGTGGATCGCGATGAGCGTCGCGTCGGCGCTCTACCCCGCTGCCCTCGGACTGGTGCTCGCCTGGGTCCAGCGCGGCGGGACGGTCCGGCCGGTCGTCGGCGCAGCCGCGTGGGTCCTGATGGAGTGGGGCCGCGCGGTCACGCCGTTCGGCGGGTTCCCCTGGGCCCGGCTCGGCTTCAGCCAGGCCGACTCCCCGCTCCTCGGCGTCGCGACCCTACTCGGCGTGCCCGGCCTCGGCTTCGCCGTGGCCCTGGTCGGCGGTCTGCTCGCGCTCGCGGCCCAACGGCTGCTCGACCCGGCCCGGCGCGACGCGCGCAGGGCGGGCCTCGCGGTCCTCGCCGCCGGCCTCGTCGCCCTGACACCGCTGCTCGTCCCGCGCCCCACGGACGGCCAGGAGGTCACCGTGGCCGCGGTGCAGGGGGACATCCCGCCCGGGTTCAGCCGCACCCTCACCGCCGAGCGGGGCGCGATGCTGCAGCGCTACGTCGACCGCACGCTCACCCTCGCCGAGCAGGTCGAGTCCGGCAGCACGCCATACCCGGACCTCGTGGTGTGGCCCGAGGGCGCCTCCGACCTGGACCCCCTGGGCCCCCGCACCGGGGAGGACACGACGGCAGAGATCATGCGGGCCGTCGACGCCGTCGACGCGCCGGTGCTGGTCGGCGCCACCTCCCGGCGGGGCGGCGAGGACCCCTACAACATGATGTTCAGCTACCTGCCGGGCGAGGGCCTCGACGCCTCCTACGCGAAGGTCTACCTCGCACCGTTCGGCGAGTTCATGCCGCTACGCCCGCTGATGCGCCAGCTCAGCCCGTGGGTGGACCGGGTGTCCGACCTGTCCGCGGGGCAGGACCCCGGTGTGATGACGGTGCCGCTGGCCGACGGCCGTGAGGTCCGGCTCGGCCTGGGCATCTGCTTCGAGGTGGTCGTCGACCCCGCCGTGCACGACGTGGTGGCCGGCGGGGCCGAGCTCCTCGTGGTGCCCACATCCAACGCCTGGTTCGGCGACGGTGACCAGGCCGCCCAGCACATCGCGGCCTCCCGCGTGCGTGCGGTCGAGCTCGGTCGCTCGGTCGTGCACATCAGCAACGTCGGCATCTCCGGCCTCATCACGCCGGACGGGGTCGTGCACCAGCGGACGGCACTGTTCACCGAGGCGACCATCGTGGGCGACCTCCCGCTGCGCAGCGAGCTGACCCCCGCGGTGCGGACGAGCCCGTGGGTGGCCCCCGCCGCCGCCCTGGTGGTCGCGCTGGCTGCGCTGGGAGTCGTCGGGTCGCTGCGCAGACCGCCCCGCGCAGGCGGTTAGGCTGCCCCGGTGACCCAGACCGACCTTCCCCCGCTGCGTCGGGTCTGCGTCTGCGTCCCCACCTATGACGAGGCGCAGAACGTCGAGATGATCGTCGGCCGGATCCGGTCGGCGGTGCCGACCGCAGACGTCCTCGTGCTCGACGACGACAGCCCCGACGGCACCGGTGCCATCGCGGACCGGCTCGCCGAGCACGACCCCGCCGTCCACGTCCTCCACCGACCCGGCAAGCAGGGTCTCGGACCGGCCTACCTGGCCGGCTTCCGGTGGGCCCGGGAGCGCGGCTACGACGCCGTCGTCCAGATCGACGCGGACGGCTCGCACCAGCCAGAACAGCTGCCGACCCTGCTCGACGCCGCGGCCCGGGCCGACGTCGTCATCGGATCGCGGTGGGTTCCCGGCGGGTCGGTCCACAACTGGCCGGCCCACCGTCGTGCGCTGTCGGTCGGCGCCAACACCTACGCCCGCCTGGCCCTGGACATCCCGGTGCACGACGCGACCGCGGGCTTCCGGGTCTACCGGATGGCTGCGCTCGCGCAGATCGACACCGCCGCGGTCGCCTCGCAGGGCTACTGCTTCCAGGTGGACCTCACCCTGCGCGCCCTGGACCGCGGGCTCACCGTCGTCGAGGTGCCGATCGCCTTCGTCGAGCGGGAGGTGGGCACCTCCAAGATGAGCGACGCGATCGTGCGCGAGGCGGCCCTCCGGGTCGGGGTATGGGGTGTGCAGCGGCGCGTGGCGCAGGTGCGGGAACGTCTGCGTCGGGGGAGGCGTTGGTCCGGGTGGCACCACCTGGAGGAGAACCTGTGACCACGCCCACGCCCACGCCCACGCCGCAGCGCCGGGGCACCGCAGTGCGCTGGACGCTCGCGCTGCTGCTCGCCCTGCCCCTCGTCGAGATCGTCGTGCTCGTCGCCGTCGGCCGCGCCATCGGGCTGTGGTGGACCGTCGGCCTGGTCGTGGCGATGGCCGTCCTCGGAGCCTGGCTCTCGCGCAGGGAGAGCGGGCGCACCTGGAGGGCCCTGCAGCAGTCGCTCGCCTCGGGTCGGATGCCCACCGCGGAGATGACCGATGCGATCCTGGTCACCGTCGGGGCGGTCCTGCTCCTGCTCCCCGGCTTCGTCAGCGACGTCGTCGGGCTGCTGCTCATCGCGCCGTTCACCCGGCCGGCCGCCCGCCGTCTGCTCCGCCTGCTGGTGGCGCGCCAGGCCCTCAAGGTCGGTGTCGACGTCCGGGGGGGCGGGGTGCCGGGGTCGGCCCCCGGACCACGCGGGCAGGTCATCGAGGGCGAGGTCGTCTCGGAGACGCCACCGCCCGGCCGGGGGGCAGGCGGCACCTCGCCCCGCACGCTCGAACCGTGACGAGGCGACTCGACTGGCCCCGGGTGGTCATCGTCGCTACCATGAAATGTCACCCACTGTTCCTCTGCCGTTCCTGACGGCTGCCCTGCTGCGTGCGGGGCGGGAACAGAAGTGACCGTGACAGACGTTGTCACCAACAAGTCAACCGTCCTCCGGACGATCACGTCTACCGAATTCATCGTGTCCTGGACACGAGGGGAGTTGCACATGGCTGAAAGGTCCCTGCGCGGTACCAACCTGAGCTGGCTGTCGTTCGAGAGCGACGAGGGTGTGACGTTCAGCGAGCGTCAGATCACCCGCTACGTCTGCTCGGACGGGCACATCAGCGAGCTCCCGTTCTCCGTCGAGGCCGAGATCCCGTCGCTGTGGGAGTGCCGCTGCGGTCTGGACGCCAAGCTGGTCGACGGCCCCGAGCCCGAGACCAAGGCGACCAAGCCCCAGCGCACCCACTGGGACATGCTGCTCGAGCGCCGCTCCATCCCCGAGCTCGAGGAGCTGCTCGAGGAGCGCCTGGAGCTGCTGCGCACCAACCGGGGCGAGAAGCCCTCGCGCAAGCGCACCGCCTGACGGCTCCACCGACCAGGGCCCCGCACCGCGTACACCGCGGTCCGGGGCCTTCGTCGTACCTGGGCCTGCCGCCCGGTCTGGGCTCCTACACGATGCGCGGCTGCTCGTTGCCGGCCGCCGCGATCCCCTCCCGGACCCGGACCCGGGTGAGCAGGAGGCCCCCGACGACGAAGAACGCGATGGTGACCAGGATCGCCGGGCGGTAGGACCCGGTGAGCTGGTACGTCAGGCCGAACGCCAAGGTGCCGAACCAGCTCGTGCCGCGCTCCATGGCCTGGTAGAAGCTGAAGAACTCCGACTCGCGACCGTGCGGCACGAGCTGGGAGTAGAGGGACCTCGACAGGGCCTGGGTGCCGCCCATGACGGTGCCGATGAAGACGGCGCAGACCATCCAGACGACGAAGGCCCCGCGCGGCACGAAGTAGGCGAACGTCACGACGAGGGTCCACATCACGATGCCGCCCAGCACCGTCCGCTTGGCGCCGACGCGACCGGCCACCACGCCGAAGACGAGGGCACCTGCGAAGGCGACGAACTGGACCACGAGGATGGTGATGATCATCTGGCTGGTGTCGAAGCCGAGCGCCTCCGTGCCGTAGAGGCTCGCGGAGGAGATGACCGTCTGGATGCCGTCGTTGAAGAAGAGGTAGGCCAGCAGGAAGGTCAGCGTCTGCGGGTAGCGGCGCACCTCCGCAAAGGTGTCGCGCAGCTGCACCACGGCTCCGCCGAGCACGCCGCGGCTGCGGTCGACCGGGGGAGCGGTCGTGCCACGGACCTTGCGCAGGCCGATGACCGGGATGAGGGTGAACACCGCCCACCACAGCCCGGCCGAGAGCAGCGAGAGGCGGATGGCCATCTCGTAGCTCACGCCCAGCGTCTCGTACATCTGCATCACGACCAGGTTGATCGCGAGCAGCAGACCTCCACCGAGATAGCCCAGCGCCCAGGCCCGTGAGGACACCTTGTCGCGGTCGTCGGGGTGGGCGACGCGGTTGAGCAGTGCGTCGTAGACCACGGTCGAGGCCCCGAGGCACAGGTTGGCGACGACGATCAGCAGGATCCCGAGCTGCCAGTTGGAGCCCTGGAGGAAGAACATCAGCGAGGCGGCGAGCGCACCGGTCCAGGCCAGACCGCCCATCAGCCAGGTCGGTCGCGGGTGCCGGTCGGCGATGGCGCCGACGAAGAGGAGCACCAGCGCGGAGACGATGGTGGCCACGGTGATCGTGTAGGGGGCGATGGAGCCGACCGCGATCGGCAGGCCGAGGATGGACAGGCGCTCGTCGCAGGACTGGCCCGGCTCCAGGTCGGGACAGACGTCCGCGCGTGCCAGGGACGTCAGGTAGGGGCTGATCAGCACGGTGCCGATGGTGGTGACGTAGGCCGAGTTGGCCCAGTCGTACCACCCCCACGCACGCTGGTGGGCCCGGGTCCGCTCGACCTGCGGGTCGGCGCGCAACGCCTCGGTCGCTGTGCTCATGGGCAGACTGTGCCACACGGGCCCGGTGTTGGAGTTGCGCCACGGGCCGGGTCGGGTGAAGGTTGTGTGGACAACCGCCTCAACCGAAGGAGCACGACATGGGTCTGGGTGACAAGATCTCGAACGCCGCCGAGGACGCGAAGGGCAAGGCCAAGGAGGGCTTCGGCGACGCCACCGACAACGAGCGCATGGAGGCCGAGGGGCGCGCCGAGCAGGCCGAGGCCGAGGCCAAGAAGGCCGGCGAGAACGTCAAGGACGCCTTCAAGGACGCCACCGGCAACTGAGGACGCACGTCCGGCACGACCGGACGGAGAGCGTGCCCGAGGACCCGTCACCCCCGTGGGGTGACGGGTCCTCGGGGGTCCGGGTCGTCCCGGTGGGCCGGCGCGCCTAGGACGGACCGGTGCCCTTCTCGGGCCGGTCGTCGTCCTGCCGTGCACCGGGCCGGCTGGCGCCGGAGCCCCGCCCGCGGAGGCGTCCGGGGAGCCGCAGCCGCCGCCGTGACTCGGTGGCCACCTCCTCCTGGATGGTGCGCTCCTCACGCTCGTGCTCGCGCGCGGCACGGGCACGGAAGAGGGGGGCGGAGTGCTGGGCCTGGGCCGCGGCCACCGCGCCCTCGGGCGTGGTGACGGCGAGGTCGTCGGCGCTGAGGTCGCCGGTGCGCAGATCGACCTGCTCGCTGACGTAGCGCAGCAGCACCACGACGGAGGCGGCGACCGGGACCGCGAGGAAGGCCCCGATGATGCCGAAGATGGTGCCTCCGGCGGCGACGGACAGCAGGATGACCCCCGGGTGCATCTGCATGCTCTTGCCCTGCAGGGCCGGCTGCAGCACGTTGCCCTCGATCTGCTGGACGAGGAGCACGATCACGAGCACCCAGGCCGCCGTCGAGACGCCCTGGGTGACGAGGGCGACGAGCACGGCCAGGGCTCCGGCGACGACCGCCCCGATGATCGGGATGAAGCTGAGGAAGAAGGTCAGCACGGCCAGCGCAAGGGCCAGCGGGACCTGCAGCACCAGCAGCCCGATCCCGATGAGCACGGCGTCGACCGCGCTGACGATGGCCTGGGTGCGGATGAACCCGCCCAGGGTCCTCCACACGCGGGTGAGGGCCTCGGTGAGGTGGCGCCCCGCGGTGCGACCGGCGGTCCGCCGCAGCCACGGCAGGAATGCGGGGCCGTCCTTGAGGAAGAAGAACGTCAGGACGAGGACCATCGCCATGGTGACGAGGAAGGACCCCACCGCGCCGACGCCGGTGGCCAGGTAGCTGGCGGCCTGCGCGCTCTGGTCCTGGAGCCAGGTGACGGCCTCGTCGACGTACTGGTCGATCTGCGTGGTCTCGAAGTTGAAGGGGGGACCGTTCAGCCAGCCGCGGACCTGCCCCATCCCCTCGGAGGCCTGGGAGAAGATCTCCTCCGACTGGGTCGCGACCGAGGGGGCCAGTCCGGTGATGACCCCGCCGATCACGCCGAAGGTCAGCAGCATCGTCAGCAGCGTGGCCACTGTGCGCGGCACACCCTTGCGCAGGAGCAGGGCGACGACCGGCCACATCACCGTGGAGACGATGAGTGCGAGCATGACCGGCAGCACGCCGACCCAGACCTTGCCGAGCACCCACCACACGACCCACAGCGCGGCGGCGATGATCAGGAAGCGCAGGCTCCAGTCGGCGACCGCGCGCAGGCCGATGCCGATGACCTGCCCGCGGTCGACGCCGACGTTGGTCGCCTCGTCGGGGGTGCCGACGGGCGGCTGCTGGCTGCCCGGGACGGTGGGCGGGCGGTGGCCGGCCTCGTCGGCGGGCTCCTCGACGGGCACGGTCGGTGACGAGATCTCACGCTTCTCGCTGTGCAGGTCCGAGTCGGACATCCCACTCCTTGGTTCGACGGGCGAGGCCCAAGTGTCCCACCCCCGGTGGGCGGTCGCCGGTCAGGCGGGCCGGGTCACCTGCCGGGCCTGTGGGCCACGGTGATGCGTGCACCGATCTCTGACGTGCCGCCCGGAGGCATCCTCATGGCGCGGTCGCCGCACGCCACGGTCTCGACGCACACGAAGCGCAGCCACTCCTCGTCGCCGAGGTCGGTGAGCCTGGCGGCCTTGTCGGCCCAGGGGTTCCACACCACCGTCTGCGCCGCGCCGCGCGGGTCGACCTCCAGGTGCCGCAGCGCCGCGCGGTCCTCGACCACGACGCGGCCGCTCCGTGCGTAGACGCGGTCCGTCTCGCCCGTGATCCGCACCGGCCCCGCCTGGGTCTCCTGCCGGCCGGTCACCTTGTCCAGGTAGGTCGCGTCCTCCAGCCCCAGCAGCTCGACCTGTCGCACGTCCTCGACGTGCAGGTAGGTGTGCAGCGCGACCTCCGCGCGCAGCTCCTCGGTGCCGGGGTTGGTGACCTTCAGGGACAGGTCGAGCGTGTCCGTGTCGCCGGGCGGCGCCGAGACGGCGTACCGGAGCTGGAAGTCGCCGGGGACGTGCTCGGCACCCTCGGTGTCGGTGACCTCGTCGCGCGTCAGCTCCCAGGCCCACACCTCCGCTCCGGTCGCTGCCACCGGGCGCCAGGTGGCCGTCCGGACGACGCCGTGGCTGGGGGAGAGGTCCCCCTCCGGCCCCGCGGCGAACCAGGGGAAGCAGAGGGGGACGCCACCGCGGATCGGAGCGCTGCCGTCCACCACGGCGTGCTCGCTGCACCACACGACGGGCACCCCGTCGACGGACCACTCGGCCAGGTGGGCGCCGAAGTCGTAGGCGGTGAGTCGGGACGGGCCGGCGACGTGGAGGCGGGGCAGCAGTGCGGACATGGCCCCAGGGTAGGCGGCGGGCGTGGCAGGGTGACGGCATGGAGCACCCCCGCCGCACCGTCGCGTGGGTGACGTGGCTGCGCGTCGTGGCGGTCTACGGCGTCGTGATGATCCACACGGTGGGCGCCACGGCCTCCGGTCCGGGCTCGACGACCACGGTCGACGGGTGGGTGGCGCGGGCTCTGGACCTGCCGTTCCTGTGGGCAGTCCCGGTCTTCGTCATGCTGTCCGGGACGCTGGGGCTCGACCCCGCACGTCACCCCGGCGCGGCGGACTACCTCCGCAGACGGATGCGCCGGCTCGCCCCGCCGGTCCTGCTGTGGAACGCGGTCTACCTCGCCTACCTCTCGCTCACGCGTCCGGGGTGGTGGCCGGGCTGGCAGGACGCGCTGAGCCGGGTCCTGCTCGGCCAGGTCGCGCCGCACCTCTACTTCTTCTGGATCGTCCTCGGTCTCTCGCTGCTGACGCCGGTCCTCCTGCCCTGGCTGGCGCGCGCCGGGCGGCGGGAGGTCGTGGTCGCCGCCGTCGTCGCATATGCCGTGCCGGTCCTCTCGACCTGGCCCCTCGGGCCGGGCGGCGAGCGTGTCGGGCTGACGCACGCCGCGTGGACCTGGTGGCTGCCCTACCTGGGTGCCTACCTGCTGGGGTGGGGGCTGCGGGGCGTGCTCCTGCCGCCTCGCCTCGTGCTGCCGTCCGCTGTGGTGGTGCTCGGTCTGATGGGGCTGCTGGCGTGGCAGTGGGAGAACCCGGCGGCTCCCGGGTGGCTGGGGGCGTCGTAGAGGTCGCGCGCCATCCGCTCCTCCTCGAGGTTGAAGGTGAGGACGTCGAGCACGTCGGTCGTGGTGCCGTCCTCGGTCGTCGTGGTGCCGTCCTCGCTCTGGGCGATCGCGACACCGCCGCCCAGCACGAGGGTCGCACCGACACCCGCAGCGAGGAGGGTCCTCGAGATGCTGGTCTTCGTTGTCATGGCGTTTCCTTTCTCTTCGTTCTTGCTTCTCAGTCAACGCCTGCCCGATGAAGGAGGGACCCTGCCGTCCGTGAAGATTCGATGAAGCCCGGGACAGCACAGGACTCCTCGGTCGCGGCTCTCCCCGTGCCCACGGCATACCCTGGTCCGATGGCCCGGGTCACGCAGCGCCGCCGCGTCGTGCGGCTGTCGGCCGACGGGTCGGTGCGGGAGCGCGCCGATGTCCTCGCGGGGGAGGAGCCCCTGGAGGTCCGGGTGGGAGGGCGTCCCCTGTCGGTGACGATGCGCACCCCCGGGCACGACTTCGACCTCGCCGTGGGGTTCCTGCACGGCGAGGGGGTGGTCGCCTCCTGGGACGAGGTGGCTCAGATCGACTACCGGTCGGGCATCGGGGCGGACGGCACGCGCGACTACAACGTCGTCGACGTCACCCTCGCCCAGGGCGTGGCCCCGCCCGACCCGTCGCTGGAGCGCCACGTCTACACCTCGAGCTCCTGCGGCGTCTGCGGCACGTCGTCGATCGAGGCGGTGCGCCGCACCGGGGCGCACGACCTCAGGACCGACGGGGTCGTGCACGGGCTGGGCGAGCTGCTCGCCCTGCCGGACCGGCTCCGCGCCGACCAGGCCGTCTTCGACCGCACCGGCGGCGTGCACGCTGCCGGGCTGTTCGTCCCGGGGGTGCAGGGGCTGGAGGCGGTCTGCGTGCGCGAGGACGTCGGTCGGCACAACGCCGTGGACAAGGTGGTGGGCTGGGCCCTGCGGGAGCTCGGTCTGCCGGTGCGCGGGGGCGTCCTGCAGGTCTCCGGCCGGGCCTCCTTCGAGCTGGTCCAGAAAGCGGCGCTGGCCGGGATCGCGACCCTGTCGGCCGTCTCCGCCCCGTCGTCGCTGGCCGCCGAGCTCGCCGAGGAGCTCGGGATGACGCTCGTGGGGTTCAACCGGGGGAGCACGCTCAACGTCTACACCGGGCGCGAGCGGGTGTCCGGGCCGGCCGGCTGAGCGCTCGCTTTCGGCGTTCTCGCAGGTTTCGGGTCCACCATGGTCCGATGAGCGTCCTCACCGCGGAGCAGCGGCCGGTGCAGGCCGGCGTCCCGACCCGCGAGGGAGCCCTCGTGGGGGTGGCCTCGGGGGCCGTGACCCTGGGCGTGGCCGAGCTGCTGGCCGGGGCACTGGTGCGTTTCCTCGAGCGTGGCGGCACGCCCTCGCCGCTGCTCGCGGTCGGGGGCGCCTTCGTGGACCGCACCCCCGCGTGGCTCAAGGACTGGGCGGTCGCCACCTTCGGCACGGCCGACAAGACGGCGCTCGCGGTCGGGATGTCGCTCACCCTGCTGGTCGTCTGCGCCGGCATCGGCTGGCTCGGCACCCGCTCGCGCCGCCTCGCGGTGGGCCTGTTCTCCCTCGTCGGTCTCGTCGGTCTCGCCGCGGTCCTGTCCCGGCCGGGGTCGAGCCCCGGGGACCTGCTGCCCACCGGCGTCGGCCTGGTCGTGGGGGCGAGCCTGCTGTCCCGCTGGCTCACGGGGCTCGCCGGAGGGGACGAGCCGGTGACCCCGTCGGGAACCTCGACCGAGGCGCGGGGTATGCCGTCGCGCCGTCGGCTGCTCAGGGGCGCTGCCGGCCTGGGTGTGGCGGGAACCCTGGGAGTCGTGGCGGGACAAGCGCTCTCCCGGACCGGCCGAGCTGCGGCGGGTGCCCTGGAGGCCCTGGGTCTGCCCGTCCCGCGCCGACGCGTCGACGTTCCGGCCTCCGCGTCCAGCGACGTTCCCGGGCACTCGGCCTACCTGACCCCCAACGCCGACTTCTACCGGATCGACACGGCGCTGTTCGTGCCGCGGGTGGACCCGACGACGTGGACCCTGCGGGTGCACGGGCTGGTAGAGCGGGAGGTGGAGCTGAGCTATGCCGACCTGCTGGCCGAGGAGCACGTCGAGGCGCTGGTGACGCTGACCTGCGTCTCGAACCAGGTCGGGGGGGACCTGGTGGGCAACGCCACCTGGACCGGCTGGCCGGTGCGTGAGCTGCTCGCCCGGGCAGGGGTGCTCCCCGAGGCCGACATGGTGCTCTCGCGCAGCGCCGACGGCTGGACCGCAGGCACGCCCCTGGAGGTGCTCACCGACGACCGCGCCGCCCTGGTGGCGGTCGCGATGAACGGCGAGCCGCTGCCCGCCGAGCACGGCTACCCGGTGCGGCTGGTGGTCCCGGGTCTCTACGGCTACGTGTCGGCGACGAAGTGGGTCACCGAGCTCAAGGTCACGCGGTTCGACGCGGACGAGGGCTACTGGACGCCGCGCGGGTGGTCCGAGCGAGGACCGATCAAGACGGCCTCGCGCATCGACGTCCCGAGGGCGGGCGACGCGCTGCCGGCCGCGGGGGCCACGGTCGCCGGCGTCGCGTGGGCCCAGCACCGCGGGGTCGGCGCGGTCGAGGTGCGGGTCGACGACGGGGCCTGGGAGCAGGCCGAGCTGCTCGCCGAGCCGAGCGTCGACGCCTGGCGGCTCTGGACCTGGCGGTGGTCCGACCCGGAGCCGGGGGAGCACACCCTGTCCGTCCGGGCGACAGACGCCACCGGTGAGGTGCAGACCGACGTCCTGGCAGCACCCGCCCCGGACGGCGCCAGCGGGTGGCACACCGTCACCGTGGAGGTCGGCCCGACGTAACCCGCCTTGACACTGGTCTTGGTGGGGACGGGGGGTGCAGGCGCCGCCGCTACTGGTGAGCCGGGGGCCCTGAGCGCTGCGTCGCCAGGTCTGTCGGTGGACCGCGGCAGGATGGGGACATGGCAGGCAAGGCACCCACGACCGCACCCACCGACCTCGACCCCAGCACGTTTCTGGAGACGCTGGACCCCCGACGGCGCGAGGAGGGACTCGTGCTGCTCGACCTCATGGGCGCGGCGACGGGTGCTGAACCCGTGATGTGGGGGCCCTCGATGGTGGGCTTTGGATCCATGCACTACCGCTCACCCAGCGGAGGCGCCGAGGGCGACTGGTTCCGCGTCGGCTTCTCGCCGCGCAAGGCCAAGGTCACGCTCTACGGGCTGCAGGGCCATCCCCGCAGCGCCGAGCTGCTCGGTCGGCTCGGTCGGCACACCCTCGGCGCCGGCTGCGTCTACGCCACCCGGCTCGAGCACCTCGACCTCGACGTCCTGCGCGAGCTGGTCGAGCACGCGTTCGGCGACGTCACGGAGGTGGAGGTGACCGAGCCCTGACCCGGGCAGCGACCGGCGGCCGGAGGGTGTGGATGAGCGAGGAGGACCGTCGGCGCGACGGCATACCCTGATCCCCATGCCCGCCATCCCCGATCTCGACGAGCTCGTCCACGCCGCGGTGGGCGGCGTGGGCGGCACCGAACGCCCCGGGCAGGTGCGGATGGCGCGAGCCGTGGAGAGGGCCGTGGAGCGGGAGGAGCACCTGCTCGTGCAGGCGGGGACCGGCACCGGCAAGTCGCTCGCCTACCTGGTCCCGGCGATCGCGCACGCGATGCGCACCGGCAGACCGGCCGTCGTCGCCACGGCGACGCTGGCGCTCCAGGCGCAGATCGTCGACCGCGACCTGCCACGCATCGCCGACGCCCTCGCGCCGCTCGTCGGTCGGCGTCCGACGTTCGCGCTGGTCAAGGGGCGGTCCAACTACCTGTGCCAGCACAAGCTCGTGGGCGGGTTCCCCGACGAGGACGCGGACTCGCTGCTGTCGATGGGCTCGGTCGACCGGGAGCGCTCGCGCACGGGGGATGAGGTCGTGCGGCTGCGGGAGTGGGCCGAGATCACCGAGTCCGGCGACCGGGACGAGCTCGTCCCCGGGGTGGGCCACCGCGCCTGGCGGCAGGTCTCCGTCACCGCCCAGGAGTGCCTGGGCAGCCGCTGCCCGATGGTGGGCGAGTGCTACGTCGAGCTCTCGCGCGAGGCCGCCAAGGAGGTCGACGTCATCGTCACGAACCACTCGTTCATGGCGATCGACGCGTTCGAGGGCCGCTTCATGCTGCCCGAGCACGACCTGCTCGTCGTCGACGAGGCGCACGAGCTCACCGACCGCGTCACCTCCACGATCACCGACGAGCTGACGGCCGGCTCGGTGTCGGTCGCGGCCCGCCGCGCGGGACGCTCCGACGCCGCAGCGCACCTGGCCGAGACCACCGACCTGCTCTCCGACGCGCTCGCCGACCTCTCTGAGGGCAAGCTCGCACGCCTGCCGGAGCGCCTGGTCACCACCCTCCAGCTCGTCCGCGACGCCGCGCGCACCACCCTGTCGGAGATCAAGCCGGACAAGGGGGCCGAGGTCGACGGCGCGACTCAGCTCGCCCTCGCGGCGGTCCAGGAGGTCCACGACACCGCCGAGCGGGTGCTCGAGGAGCGCGAGCTCGACGTCGTGTGGATCAGCCAGGACCAGCGCCGCGGCTCGGTGCTGCGGGTCGCCCCGATGAGCGTGGCGATGCTCGTGCGCGACAAGATCTTCAGCGAGCGCACGGTGGTGCTCACCTCGGCCACCCTGGAGCTCGGCGGCACCTTCGACGCGGTCGCGGGCACCATCGGGCTGCGGGGCGCCGGAGCGCCGGCGTGGGAGGGCCTCGACGTCGGCTCGCCGTTCGACTACCCCCAGCAGGCCATCGCGTATGTCGCCGCGCACCTGCCCCCGCCCGGTCGGGACGGTGCGGCGCCCGCCGTGTTCGACGAGATCGAGGAGCTCGTGCGGGCGGCGGGAGGACGGACGCTGGGTCTCTTCAGCTCCCGCCGGGCCGCAGAGGCCGCGGCCGAGGAGATGCGCGTCCGGCTCGCCGACGACGACATCACGGTGCTCTGCCAGGGCGACGACCAGCTGCCGACCCTCGTCCGCAGGTTCGCCTCCGACGCGCGCACGTGCCTGTTCGGGACGCTGTCGCTGTGGCAGGGCGTGGACGTGCCGGGGGCGGCGTGCCAGCTGGTCCTCATCGACCGCATCCCCTTCCCCCGCCCCGACGACCCGCTGTCCTCGGCGCGGACAGAGGCGATCTCGCGGATGGGCGGCAACGGCTTCATGGCCGTGTCCGCGACCCACGCCGCTCTCCGGCTCGCGCAGGGCGCCGGACGGCTGGTGCGTCGGGCCGACGACCGCGGGGTGGTCGCCTTCCTCGACTCCAGGATGATGACCGCGCGATACGCGCCGTTCCTGCAGAAGTCCCTGCCGCCGTTCTGGCCGACCTCCGACCGCGCGCTCGTGCTCAAGGCGCTGCAGCGGCTCGACGAGCTCGCGCCCGACGTGGTGCCGGTCGCGACCCCGGGGGCACGGGGGATCGGGGGCGCGCCCCTCGTCTCGCCCGTGGCCGGCGAGGTGCCCGTCGCCAGGTCACCGCGCACCGCCGTGACCGGTGGGCACGCGTGGTCCCCGGAGCAGGACGACGAGCTGCGCGACGGGCTCGGGGCCGGCATCAGCATCGAGGAGCTGGCCGAGCACCTCGAGCTCGCGCCCGACCTCGTGACCAGCCGGATCAACCAGCTGGGGCTGGCGCCCGCCGGCTGACGTCGGCCGGAGCGTCGCCTAGCCCGCGACGTAGGCGGCGACGTTGATCCCGACGAAGGCGACCGCGACGGCGGTGAGGATGCCGGCAGGCAGCCAGCCCCGGCGGTCACCCCGGGCTGCCGCACGCCGGGCGAACCAGGCGGAGACGGCGGCGGGGACGAAGAACACCAGCAGGGCGGGGACGCTGGCGACGAGGATCGACCAGAGGGGTGCCCTCTCCGCGCCGCCGACGGGATGGCCCAGAAGGCTGGCCAGGCCCTCCCCGACGACGAACGCTCCGACGAAGGCGACCGGCAGCAGGAGCATGCTCAACCAGGCGTTGCGCACGTCGTGGTGGTCGCTGTCCTCGCGGACGGGACGGCGGGTGGTCGTGGTCGACATCACGCACCTCCTTGTGCGGTGGGTCCCGGGCGAGCCTCGGGTCCCACCTTCATCGTCCTCCTCCGCACCGTCGTCGACAAGCCACCTGTGGGTGATGCGGACCACCCTGTGGGCGCCGCGTGGCAGGCTGGCCCCGTGACCGCACCCGTGCAGCTGGCCCTCGTCTCCGGTCCCGAGGACATCCTCGCCGAGCGCGCCGTCGACTCGGTCGTCGAGGCCGTCCGGACGGTCGAGGCCGAGGCCGAGGTCGTCAAGCTCTATGCCGCGGGCTACCAGCCGGGGCAGCTGCTGGTCCACGCCAGCCCCAGCCTGTTCGGCGGATGGACGGTCATCGTCGTCCACGACATGGACGAGGCCGACGACGCGCTGGTGGAGGACCTGCTGACCTACCTCGCCCGGCCGGCCGACGGGGTGACGCTCGTGGTCCGGCACAAGACCGGCAACCGGGGAAAGAAGGTGCTCGACACTCTCAAGAAGGACGGCGCGCGCGTCATCGAGGCCAAGGCCGTCAAGACGGAGAGCGACAAGCACGCGTTCGTCAAGCACGAGTTCCGCACCGCCCGGCGCAGGATCACCGAGGAGGCCGTGGGCGCCCTGGTGCTCGCGATCGGCAAGGACCTGCGCGAGCTGGCCGGGGCGTGCGCCCAGCTGGCCCGCGACGTCCAGGGGGCGATCGAGGTCGAGGACGTGCAGACCTACTACGGCGAGAAGGTGGAGACGACCGGCTTCAAGGTCGCGGAGGCTGCCCTCGCCGGCGACGAGACCTCCGCGGTGCGGCTCCTGCGCCACGCCATGATCGGCGGGCTGGACCCCGTGCCCATCGTCGCCGTCCTCGCCATGCAGCTGCGCCAGGTCGGCAAGGTCGCCGCCGCCGGGCGGGGGAGCTCGGCGCAGGTCGCCCGCGACCTCAGCATGGCGCCGTGGCAGGTGGACCAGGCGCGGCGGGCGGCCCAGGGCTGGGACGGCGAGCGCCTCGGCCGCGCGATCCAGGCGGTCGCCCGCGCGGACGTCGACGTCAAGGGCGGTCTGCGGACCGAGGCCACCGTGCGCTCGCCGGAGTATGCCGTGGAGCGCGCGGTCCTCGAGGTGTGCCGGGCGCGCAACGGTGACCGGTGAGCGTCGGGCGGCCGTTCTGGCACCTCGCGGAGCGTGCCCACTGGGAGGCCGCGCTGCGCACCGGCCGCTACGACAGGTCGACCCGTGGCGCCACCCTGGCCGAGGTCGGTTTCGTGCACTGCTCCTACCCAGAGCAGCTCCCCGGGGTGGTCAAGGCGTTCCACGCCAGGGCCACCGAGGAGCTGGTCGTGCTCGAGCTCGACCCGCAGCGGCTCGTCGACCTGGGTGTCGAGGTGCGCGACGAGCCCGGCGACCCGCAGGACCCCGGTTCACCGCTCTTCCCGCACGTCTTCGGGCCCCTGCCGGTCACGGCCGTGGTGCGCACCCGCCCGGCAGCCGTGGACAGAGGCTGGCTCGATCTCGGGCCCTGGCAGGATCTTGACTGCACCGGACTTGGGTCCAGCGGCCCCGCGCTGGTAGATTGATCTGTCGCGTGCGCGCTCGGTCGTGTGCGCACCGCACTGCACCACAGCACCACCACCGCACGGCTCTCCGCCAGGGCATCCCCACGCCTCGTTCCGGGCCGTGCGACTGTCGCCCTCACGACATCCGACCAACACTGAGCAGGAAGACACTTCGTGGCAAACATCAAGTCCCAGATCAAGCGAGTCAAGACCAACGCCGTGCGCACCGAGCGCAACCGGGCGCACAAGTCCGAGCTGCGCACCTGGTTGCGCAAGTTCCGCGTGGCCGCGGAGTCCGGCGACACCGCCACGGCGCAGGACGCGCTGACGAAGGCGTCCAAGAAGCTGGACAAGGCTGTCAGCAAGGGCGTCATCCACGCCAACCAGGCCGCCAACAAGAAGTCGGCCATGGCCAAGAAGCTGAACTCCCTCGGGGCCTGAGCACCGAGCGGGTCGTCAGCGGGGGGGAACCACCGGCAAGGGGG
>NZ_JBJFZS010000004.1:0-163711 GCF_045032595.1 Ornithinimicrobium jinqii | reverse complement strand
ACCCCGGCCGGGGTGGGCGCCCGCTGCGCTACCATGAAGAGACCATGACGACACGTTGCGTGCTCCTCCTTAGCCAGCCGCGCTGAACGACGCACCACCCAGCGCGGCTGACCCCTCCTGCGAGAGGGGCTTTTTTGTGCACCGACCCCGCACCCGAGCACCGGCAGACGAAGGACGACGAACCGACATGAGCGAGCGCACCCCGGAGCACCGCTACACCGCGACGCTGGCAGGGCAGATCGAGGCGAAGTGGCAGGACCGCTGGGCGGCCGAGGGCACCTTCTCCTCCGCCAACCCGTCCGGTCCGTGGGCCGAGCCCGAGGACCCCCGCCTCACCGGTGGGCACCGCTTCATCATGGACATGTTCCCCTACCCCTCCGGCACGGGACTGCACGTCGGGCACCCCCTGGGCTTCATCGCGACCGACGTGCACGCGCGCTACCAGCGCACGACCGGCAAGAACGTCCTGCACACGATGGGCTTCGACGCCTTCGGCCTGCCCGCCGAGCAGTACGCCGTGCAGACCGGCCAGCACCCGCGCACCACCACCGAGGCCAACATGGACGTCTACCGGCGCCAGCTGCGTCGGCTGGGCATGGGCCATGAGCTGCGCCGCAGCTTCGCCACCATCGACCCGGACTACTACCGCTGGACCCAGTGGATCTTCACCCAGATCCACCAGTCCTGGTATGACGTGGACGCGCCGGCACGGGTGGGGGCCGGCACCGGTCGCGCCCGGCCGATCAGCGAGCTGGTCGACCAGCTCGAGTCGGGGCAGCGACCCACCCCCGACGGTCGCCCCTGGGCGGAGCTGAGCGCCGTGGAGCGCGCCAGGGTGCTGGACGACTACCGCCTCGCCTACCTGTCGGCGGCCCCGGTCAACTGGTGCCCCGGGCTGGGCACCGTGCTGTCCAACGAGGAGGTCACCTCCGAGGGCAAGTCCGAGCGCGGTGACTTCCCGGTGTTCCGCCGCAACCTGTCCCAGTGGATGATGCGCATCACGTCCTACGCGGACCGGCTGGTCGACGACCTGGAGCGGCTCGACTGGCCCGAGCAGGTCAAGCTGATCCAGCGCAACTGGATCGGCCGCTCGACCGGGGCACGGGTCCGCTTCCCCGTGGCCACCACCGCCGGCGAGCCGGAGCACGTCGAGGTCTTCACCACCCGTCCCGACACCCTCTTCGGTGCCACCTTCATGGTCCTGGCCCCCGAGCACCCTCTCGTGGACCGCATCGTCCCGACCACCTGGCCCGAGAGCACCCGGGAGGCCTGGACACACGGAGCGGCGGACCCGCAGTCCGCCGTGACGGCATACCAGCGCCTGACCTCGACCAAGAGCGACATCGAGCGGCAGGCCGACGCGAAGGTCAAGTCCGGTGTCTTCACCGGGGCGTTCGCGACCAACCCGGTCAACGGGGCGCCGGTCCCGGTGTTCGTGGGGGACTACGTCCTGATGGGCTACGGCACCGGCGCGATCATGGCGGTGCCGGGGCAGGACCAGCGCGACTGGGACTTCGCCGTCGCCTACGACCTGCCGATCGTGCGCACCGTCCAGCCGACGGGGGGTCACCCCGAGGACCGGGCGTTCACGGGCGAGGGTCCGGCCGTCAACTCGGCCAACGACGAGGTCAGCCTGGACGGGCTGGACGTCGTGGCCGCCAAGGTGCGGATCATCGACTGGCTGGCCGGGCGCGGCCTGGGGGAGCCGACGATCACCTACCGGCTGCGCGACTGGCTGTTCAGCCGGCAGCGCTACTGGGGCGAGCCGTTCCCGATCGTCTGGGACGAGGACGGCGTGGCCCACAGCGTGCCGGACAGCATGCTGCCGGTCGAGCTGCCCGAGGTGCCGGACTACAGCCCGCGCACCTACGACCCGCTGGCCGCCGACAGCTCGCCGGAGGCGCCGTTGGCGCGCGCGACCGACTGGGTCGAGGTCGAGCTCGACCTGGGCGACGGTCGCGGGGTGCGCAGGTACCGCCGCGAGACCAACACCATGCCCAACTGGGCCGGGTCCTGCTGGTACCACCTGCGCTACCTGGACCCCGCCAACGACCGCGCGCTGGTCGACCCGGCGGTGGAGAACTACTGGATCGGGCCCCGACCTGCCCCGGTGGCCGGTGCTCCGGCGGGTGCGGTCGACCCCGGCGGCGTCGACCTCTACGTCGGGGGGGTGGAGCACGCGGTGCTGCACCTGCTCTACGCGCGCTTCTGGCACAAGGTGCTCTTCGACCTGGGCTACGTCAGCAGCGAGGAGCCGTTCCGCCGGTTGATCAACCAGGGCATGATCGAGGCCTGGGTCTACCGCGACGAGCGGGGCTTCCCGGTCCCGGCCGACGAGGTCGAGGAGCGGCCGGACGCCGCGGGTGGGGCGCCGACCTTCACCTGGCAGGGCGCGCCGGTGACCCAGGAGCACGGCAAGATGGGGAAGTCGCTCAAGAACGTCGTGACCCCGGACGAGATGTGCGCGCAGTACGGCGCCGACACCTTCCGCGTCTACGAGATGTCGATGGGGCCGCTGGAGCAGTACCGCCCGTGGGAGACCCGTGCGGTCGTCGGCTCCATGCGCTTCCTGCAGCGCCTGTGGCGCAACGTGATCGACGAGGAGACCGGCAGGTCCGTCGTCGTCGAGGGGGAGCTGGACGAGCAGACCGACCGTCTGGTGCACCGCACGATCCACGCGGTCCGGGCCGACTACGAGGCGCTGCGGGTCAACACGGCGGTCGCCAAGCTCATCGAGCTCAACAACCACCTGACCAAGCTGGACGCGGTCCCGCGGGCCGCGGTCGAGCCGCTGGTGCAGATGGTCGCCCCGGTCGCGCCGCACGTCGCCGAGGAGCTGTGGGAGCGGCTGGGCCGGACAGAGCCGCTGGCCTACGCGCCCTTCCCCGAGGCCGACCCGGCCAAGCTGGTCGAGGCCACCGTGACCTGTGTCGTGCAGGTGCGGGGCAAGGTCCGCGACCGCATCGAGGTCCCGGCCGACGTCACCGTCGAGGAGCTGGAGGTCCTGGCGCTGGCCAGCGAGAAGGTGCAGGCGTTCATCGACGGCGCGCCCGTCCGCAAGGTGGTCGTGCGGCCCCCGTCGCTGGTCAACGTCGTCGTCTGAGGCTGCGATGACCGTCCAGGTGCTGACCGACACCACGTCCTGCCTGCCGACCTCGCTGGTCGAGCGGGCGGGGATGACCGTCGTCCCGCTGCACGTCATGGTCACCGGGGGCGGAGGCCGGGGTGAGGTCGAGACCCGCGAGATCACCCCCGGCGAGGTCGTGGAGATCCAGCGGCGCGGCAAGGAACGGGTCTCGACCTCGCGCCCGTCACCGGGCGAGCTGGCTGCCGCCTACCGGGACCTGGCGACGCGCACGGGGTGCGCCGAGATCGTCTCCGTGCACCTGTCGTCCGGGGTCAGCGGGACCGTCGAGGCCGCCGAGCTGGCGCGCGACGAGGTCGCGGGCGAGGTGACCGTGCACGTGGTCGACTCGCGGGTGCTGGGGATGGCGATGGGGTATGCCGTGTGCGCCGCGTCCGCGGCGGCCGCGGCCGGCGCGAGCGCCGAGGACGTCGTCGCCCTCGCGCGCCGGCACGCCGACGCGAGCCGGATGTGGTTCTACGTGGACACCCTCGAGCACCTGCGCCGGGGCGGTCGGATCGGGCGTGCGGCGGCGCTGCTCGGGTCCGCGCTGGCCATCAAGCCCCTGCTGACGATCCGCGACGGCGTCGTGCACCCCGCCGAGCGGGTGCGGACCCGCGCCAAGGCGCTCGCCCGCCTCGTGGACCTGTCGGTGGAGGCCGTGGAGGCGGCGCGCGCGGACGGGCTGGAGGTGAGGGTCGCCGTGCACCAGCTCGCTGCCGAGGACGCCGCGGCCGAGCTGGCCGACGTCCTGCGCGAACGCACGGGCGTCGGCGTGGACATCACCGAGCTCGACCCCGTCGTCGGCGTCCACACCGGCCCCGGCACCCTCGGCGTCGCCGTCGCCCCCCAGGTCCCCTAACCACCGGACGCGTCCTGTTGTCGGTCCGGACGTGCGGTGCTGCCGCTCTGCTGGCCGGCATCCACACGCTGGACGGTGAGCACCAGAGTGTCCACAGGGCTTCGCGCCGCTCTTCTCCCGCGACGACAGGCGTCCCTACCTTGGCCGCATGAGTCCCCGTCAGCCCGGTCGGGCATCCACCCCGCCCGACCGGTTGGAGCAGCTGCTGAGCGGTGACGCCGAGCCCGTGCGCGGGCGGCGGCTCGAGCCGTGGGACGAGCCGGTCGGTCCGCGTGACGATGGGCTCGACGATCAGGGCGGACCGGGACGCCATCGACCCGGCTCCGTCCCGCTCTTCAGCGCGCCGGAGTCGCTTCGCTCGGTCGACCTGCGGGTCCCCGCGCACGCCGTGCGCGGGGTGCTCGTGCTGGCGGTCGTCGCCGTCCTGGTCCTCGGCGGGCGCTGGCTGTGGTCTCAGCGGCCGGTTCCGGAGACGCCGCAGGACCGGGTCGTGGTCTCGGAGGGGGCCGGGTCGACCGCCGGACCCCCCGGCACCGTCGGGAGGCCGCAACCCCCCGACGGGAGCGTCGTGGGAGCCGGTACGGGGTCGGGTGACGTGGCCGCACCCCACGCGGTCCCCGCCCTGACGGCCGAGCCACCTGCTGTCTTCGTCCACGTGACCGGGCAGGTGACGGATCCTGGCGTCGTCGAGCTGAGGGCCGGTGACCGGGTCGTGGACGCTGTCCGCGGGGCAGGGGGCTTCACCGGCGATGCCGACCAGTCCCGGCTGAACCTCGCCAGAGCTGTCGTCGACGGCGAGCAGGTGTGGGTGGGACGCCCGGGCGAGGATCCGCCGGTCCTCGTGCCGGTGGCAGGCGGCTCGGGCGGCGCGGGGACGCCCGCCGGCAGCACCCCGAGCGCCACTGACGCGCCCACCACGACCCCCCTCGACCTCAACCTGGCGGACCAGGCGCAGCTGGAGGAGCTGCCCGGCATCGGACCGGTCACTGCCGGGCGCATCCTTGCCTGGCGCGACGAGCACGGTCGTTTCTCCAGCGTCGAGGAGCTCATGGAGGTCACCGGGATCGGCGAGCGGACCTTCGCCCAGCTCGAGCCCGTCGTCAGCGTCGGGGGTTGAGGTGCAGTCCAGGTCGTCGGCACCGTCGCGGCGAGCAGACCCGCCCGCCGCCGCACATCGTCCAGCGGCGGGGTCCGATGTGGCACGGCCCGCGACGCCACCCACCGACGAGCCCCGCCTCGACGCCCGGCTGCTGCTGCCGGCGCTCCTCGCCTGGGCCGTCCTGACGCTCCTGGTCCCGCAACCGGTCTGGGTGACCGGCACCGTCGGGGGCCTCGCCCTCCTGGCCGGGGCCGGGTTGCTGGCCCGTCGCCCTGCCCACGCCGGACCGCCGTTGCTCGGCGTGACCGCCCTCGCCCTGGTCGCCACCGGGCTGGTCTGCAGCTCGGCCGCCCTCCATCTGCTCCGGGACCGGTCGGGGCCGGTCGCAGGGTGGGCGCAGGAAGGGGCCGTCGCCAGCATCACGGCGGTTGTCACCACGGAGCCACGCGTCATCTCCCGCGGCGACGAGCGCGCACCCCTGGTCGTCCTCGAGATCCGCGCACAGGAGATGACGGCGCGCGGCCGGACCGTGGGCACCGCTGCGCCCCTGGTCGTCATGGCCACGACGGCCGACGGCTGGGAGGACCTGAGGTGGCGCAGCACGATCAGGGCCGAGGGACGCCTCCGTGCGCCTGAGCCCGGTGACCGCGAGGTCGCGGTCCTCGCCCCTCGGGGCCCGCCCGAGACCGTCGCTGTCCCGGTGGGCGTCCTGGTCGGCGCGGACCACGTGCGCGACCGTTTCCGCGAGGCCGTGGGTCCGCTCCCGGCCGACCCACGAGGCCTGGTCCCCGGCCTGGTCATCGGCGACACGTCGCTGACCCCCGACGACCTCACCGAGGACATGCGGGCCACCGGCATGACGCACCTGTCGGCCGTCAGCGGCAGCAACGTCGCGCTGGTATGCGGTGCCGTGGCTGTCCTCGTCGCCCGCCTGGGGGTGCACCGCAGGTGGCGGACTCCGCTGGTACTGCTCGCGCTCGTGGGCTTTGTGCTCCTGTGCCGGCCCGAACCCTCGGTGCTGCGGGCCGGGGTGATGGGGTCGGTGGGTCTGCTGGCGCTGTCGTCCGCACGACGACGGGTCAGCCTCCCGGCGCTCGCGGCGGCCGTGCTGGGTCTGCTGTGCGTCGACCCCTGGCTGGCTCGGTCCTACGGCTTCGCCCTCTCGACGCTGGCCACCCTGGGCCTGGTCGTCTGGTCACGTCCCTGGGGGGACGCCATGGCGTCCCGGCTGCCTCGGCGGATGTCGCTGCTCGGGGACGCCGTCGCCGTGCCTCTCGCCGCCCAGGTGGCGTGCGCTCCTGTCATCGTGCTCCTGCAGGGCAGCATCACCACGGTCGCCGTCCTGGCCAACCTTCTCGCGGCGCCACTCGTGGCACCGACGACCGTCCTGGGCGTCCTGGCAGCTGTGGTCTCCCCCCTGTCCGTCCCGCTGGCGACGCTCGTGGCGTGGCTGGCTGCCCTGCCCGCCTGGCTGCTGGCGCAGGTGGCCCGTCGAGGCGCCGACCTGCCGTACGGCACCCTGGAGTGGGTCGACGGGGTGCCCGGTGCTGCCCTGCTCACCGCCCTGACGGTCCTGGCTCTGGTGACTGGCGCGTGGTGGCGCCACCAGCTGCGACGACGCCCCTGGTGCGGCTGGGCCGGCCTCGGCGCGCTCGCCGGGGTGCTCTGGCCCGGGCCCTCGCTGAGCGGCTGGCCGCCACCCGGGTGGGTGGTCGTGGGGTGCGACGTCGGTCAGGGTGACGCCTTCGTGCTCCGTGCCGGGCCGGGTGCCGCCGTCCTCGTGGACGCGGGCGAGGAGCCAGAGCCCCTTCAGCGCTGCCTCCGGGACCTGGGCGTGCAGCGGCTCGACGCCGTCGTGCTCAGCCACTTCCACAGCGACCACGTCGGCGGTCTGCCCGGCGCCCTCGACGCGGGGCCGGTGCGAACGGCCTACACCAGTCCGGTCCGTGACCCTCCCGCGGTCGCCGGCCGGACCTCGGCCGAGCTGGCCGAGGCCGGTGTCCCGGAGGTCGTGCTCGTCGAGGGTGACGTCGTCACGGTGGGGGAGGTCCGGCTGGAGGTGCTCTCACCCGGCCCGCACCCCGTCGTCGGAGGCTCTGCCGCCAACAACGGGAGCCTGGTGCTGGACGTGACCGTCGGCGAGACCCGCGTCCTCATGACGGGTGACCTGGAGCCGGAGGGCGCCCGACCCCTGCGGCAGCTGCTCAGCGGTCGGGACTACGACGTCCTGAAGGTCGCGCACCACGGGTCCGCGGCCCAGGACGACGCGCTCGTGACCGGCACCCGGGCCGAGGTCGCCCTGATCGGAGTGGGTGCGGACAACACCTTCGGCCACCCGTCCCCGAGCGCGCTCGACCTGCTGCGCGACAACGGGATGCTGGTGCTGCGCACGGACACCGACGGTGACGTGGCGGTCAGTCGCGAGGGGGCCAGCCTGGTCGTGCACCGACGAGGCACGGGCTGAGGTGGCTTGACGACGGCCGGTCCTGGCTCACGGCACCGGCGTGGCGACCGTGCTGGAGGAGGAGGCGGCGAGGTCGCGCGCGCTCTGGCAGAGCGCGTCGAGGAGGACGGCCACGGTCTGCACGCGACGCAGGTCGGGGGTGGTGACGACCTGGACGACCCGGCGCGACGGCGGCGAGACCGGACGCACGACGACGTCCGGGTGGGACACGGAGCGCAGGATCAGCTGCGGGGCGAGCGCCACGCCCAGGCCCGCGGCGACCAGGCCCAGCACCGCGACGTAGTCCTCGGTCTGGAAGGTCACGTCCGGCTCGAAGCCCGCCTGCCCGGCCAGCGTGAGCAGGTGCCCGCGGCAGCGGGGGCAGCCGGCTATCCACGTGTCGGCCGCGAGGTCCGCCAGGTCGACCTCGGCCTTGCCGGCCAACGGGTGGTCCTTGGGCAGGACCAGCATGACCTCGTCGGTGAGCACGTCGATGACCTCGAGCCCGGCGAGGTCGTCCTCGCCGCGGCCGGGGTCGGTGCCCTCGTAGGAGAAGGCGAGCGCGAGCTCCACCTCGCCGGCCCGCAGCGCGGCCAGCGACTCGGGTGGCTCTGCTTCGCTGAACTGGACGCTGATGTGCGGGTGCGTGGCGCGCAGCATCGCCAGCGCTCGGGGGACAAGGGTGGCGGACGAGGACGGGAAGGCCATCAGCCGCACGTGGCCGCTCTGCAGCCCGGCGATCGCGGCGATCTCGGTCTCCGCGCGCTCGAGGGCCCCGAGGATCTCGTTCGCGTGCCGGGCGAGGAGCCGACCGGCCTCGGTGAGCCGGACGTTGCGACCGTTGCGCTCGACCAGCACGGTGCCGGTGCGGTCCTCCAGCCGGCGCACCATCTGGGAGACCGCCGGCTGCGTGTAGCCCAGCCGGTGCGCGGCCGCCGTGAAGGTGCCCTCGTCGGCGATCGCCTTCATGACCCGAAGCCCCGCTGCATCAAGCATGCCTCCAGCATAACCCCGGCTAATGACCAGCCAGCGCGTCCGGTCGGGTGAGGTGAGCCACCCGGCACGTCCGGGCCGCCGCACCCGGCACGTCGGGTCGGGGGAGGGGCGGGACCTTGGTCCCGTCGGAGTGTGGACCTGCGCCTCTACTACTGCACGTCGTTCCTTGGCAGTCTGGTGTTGCTGGTAAGACCCCTACAGAGAGAAGGAGCTGGCTGTGATGAGCACAAGGACCCAGATGGCGACGGAGCGCGATACGGCCGTCGACCACGACCTGCACTTCCTGCCCACGGTGGGCGGATACATGCTCGGCATCATGCGGATCGCGTTCGGGTTCTACTTCCTGTGGGCGTTCGTGGACAAGCTGTTCGGGCTGGGCTACGCGACCCCGAGCGAGCGTGCCTGGGTCAACGGCGGCTCGCCCACGGCGGGTTACCTGGGTGGTGTCGAGGGTCCGTTCGCAAGCGTCTTCAACAGCATGTCTGGCCAGGTGATCTGGGACTGGCTGTTCATGGCCGGCCTGCTGGGCATCGGTGTGACGCTGGTCCTGGGCGCGGGTGCCCGGCTGGGTGCGCTGGCTGGCGTGCTGATGTACCTCTTCATGTACCTCGCCTCCCTCCCGACCGTGACGAACCCGTTCCTGGACGACCACCTGACCGGTGCGATCGTCATGCTCGTCATCGCCACGATCCCCGCGTCCTGGTCCTACCTTGGACTCGGTAACTGGTGGGCCCGTACCGCTCCGTCCTACCTGCACTGACCCGGTGATGAACGCCACGGTGCGGGCCGTGCGGCCGGTGCTGGTGGGCGTGGACGGGTCAGGACGCAACGCCTCCGCGGTCGCCTGGGCGGCCGTGGAGGCGTCGTCGTCCGACGCCCCACTGGTGCTGGTGCACGAAGCCGCAGGAGCAGGAGCAGGAGCAGGTGCAGGTCGGGCGACCGTCGAGCGGGCTGCCGCTCAGGTGGCCCGGGTCGACCCCGACCTGAAGCCCCGGATGCGGGTGATCTCGGTCGGGTCCGGGGCGGTGACCGCGCTGGTCCAGGTGGCCCGCGAGAGCTCAGGCGCCACCCCCGGTGCCGAGGAAGGCCTGGTGGTCGTGGGTCGGCGCGGTGCGGGCGGGTTCGCCCGGATGGCGCTGGGCTCGACCGCACGTCGCCTGGTGCACGACCCGGACGGTCCCGCGGTGGTGCTGGTGCCGACCGGCTGGGACCCTGCTGAGGTCCCGGCCCAGGCACCGGTCGTCGTCGACGCCTCGCCCCCGGGGCCGGACACCAGCTTCGGTGTCGAACCCCAGGCAGCGGTGCCGGCGCGAGGAGAGACCCCGACGGCCACGTCCACGGCGACCATCACGGTCACCCCACCCGCGACCGAGGACCCCCGGCGTCACGGACGTCAGCGGGCACTCGGTGCGGCGCTGGCCCGGGCGCAGCGCGACGGCCGTGGTGTGGTCGCGGTCTCGGTGTGGTCGGCACCGGCCGACCGGGCCGACGAAGGCGTCTCGATCGCCAAGGTGTGGGCCGAGGCCGCCGCCGCCGCCGAGCGCGACCTGGACACGGTGCTCGCCCCCTGGCGCACGGCATACCCGGAGGTCGACGTCGTCGCCGTGGCGACCGACCGCCACCCGGTGGCCGCCCTCCTGGACCACGCCCAGGACGCGGAGCTGCTCGTCGTCCCGCGCGGTCGGCCAGGAAGGAGCAGCCCCCGTGCCGGCCCGGCGACCCCGTCCCGTCACCTGAGCGTCGCCGGGTGTGCCGCGCGTCGTTCACCGTGCGGACACCCGGCCTCGCTGCACTGGGAGCGTGCTGCACCTCCACGGTCCTGGTCACGCCGCCGGTCCTGACCTCGCCGCCGCCCAGCTCGAGGCGGCGCGCGCCACGGCCCACCACGGACCGTCCGCCCGCGGCGAGCGGCACGGCACGGCACTGTGCCTCTCGGGCGGCGGTTTCCGGGCGGCGCACTTCCACCTCGGCGCCGTCCTGAGGCTCGACGAGCTCGGGGTGCTGGGCCGGCTGCGCACGATCAGCGCGGTCTCCGGCGGCGCGATCGTCGCCAACCTGCTGGCCCACCCCGACCTCGAGTGGCCCGACCCGCACGGTGCCCCGGGCCGCGTGGGGGGTCTGGACGAGCTGGTCGCGGAGCCGCTGCGCCGGCTCACCGGCCGCAACATGCGGACCCCGGCGATGCTCTCGCGCCTCCTCCCGGGCGGGTGGGGACGGCCCGACGCCAGCGTCCAGGTGCTTGCCGACCAGCTCGAACGCGCCGTCCCCTGGTGGGGCACCGACCTGCGCGAGCACGACCGCGGTGGTCCCGTCGTCCTCACCGGGGCGACCGAGATCGGCTACGGCGTCTCCTGGGTCTTCGCCGACGCCCGGTCGATCGGCCCGCGCGGGCGGGTCGGGGACCATCGTCTCGGGTATGCCGCACCGCCGCCGGGGCTGCGGATCGTCGACGCGGTCGCGGCCTCGTGCGCCTACCCGCCGTTCTTCGCGCCGCTGCAGCTCGACGGCACGAGCCTGGGCCTGGTCGGTGGCGTGCCTGACCTCGACGAGCCGCCGGAGCTGCGCGAGTCGATCCTGCGCAGGATCCAGCTGGCCGACGGCGGCGTCTACGACAACCTCGGGCTGGAGCTGGTCTGGTCCGACCATGCGACAGTGCTGGTCAGCGACGGCGGCGCGGTCTTCCGTGGGCGGGACGCCGGCACGACGTTCGGGCGGCTGTGGCACCTGCTCTCCGTCGCCTCCAGCGGCGGTCAGACCACCCGGCTGAGGTGGCTGCGGGCGAGCCTGTCCGCCGGGATCCTGCAGGGTGCGACGTGGTCGCTGGAGACGCCCAACACCGTCTCCACCGTGCCGGGGCACGGGCCTGCCCGTGACCTCGCCGCCGGATACCCTGCCGCGCTGGTCGCGGACATCAACCGCGTGCGCACGGACCTGGACGCCTTCACCGCCGGCGAGCAGATGGTCCTGGAGCGCCACGGGTACGTCGTCTCCGACGCCTCGCTCGCGCGCCACAGCCCCGGTGTCGTCGCCGTGGACGCACCGCTCGAGCCGCCGCACCCGCAGGTGGCGACGGAGGGCCGGGCCGCCCACGAGCTGGCCGGGTCGGCGCGGATCACCCCCCTCGGGCGACGCTGACGGCATACCTCCCGGGTGTCCGCCGGCACACCCGGGTGAGACGATGTCCGTCCGACCATGGACGTCCACCCCGCACCCCCGCCCGCCCGCGGGCCCGTCGACACCGCGCTGACCCTGCCCCCCGGGACGGGCGTCGACGAGCACCGGTATGCCGTGCTGCGCGACCTCGTCGGCGACGGAGGTCTGGTGGTGCTCACGGGGGCGGGGATGTCGACGGCGTCGGGGATCCCGGACTATCGCGGGCCGGACGGCCTGCGGCGCGTCCAGCCGATGCAGCACGCCGAGTTCGTGGGGTCGGCCGAGGCGAGGAGGCGCTACTGGGCACGGGCCTACAGCGGGTGGCGGCGCTTCGCCGCGGCGCAGCCGAACCCGGCCCACGGGGCGGTCGCCGACCTGCAGCGCGCGGGCCTGGTCGACGGGCTGATCACCCAGAACGTCGACGGGCTGCACCAGCGGGCGGGGGCGCGGGAGGTGCTGGAGCTGCACGGCAACCTGGCGCGGGTGCTGTGCCTGGACTGCGGGGAGCCCTACGCGCGCGAGCAGGTGCACGACTGGCTCGACCACGCCAACCCTGGCTTCGCGCGGGGCCTCGACGACGGGGTGCAGGTGCGGCCGGACGGCGACGTCGTGCTCCCGGACGCCGCCGTGGAGAGGTTCAGGTCGCCGCAGTGCCTGGTCTGCAACGGGGACGTGCTGAAGCCGGACGTGGTCTTCTTCGGTGGTTCGGTGGCCAAGGACGTGGTGGAGCGTGCCTACGCGATGGTCGAGGAGGCGGCGTGCCTGCTGGTCCTGGGCTCCTCGCTGCGGGTGATGAGCGGCTACCGCTTCGTGCGGAGGGCGGCACGGCTGGGGATCCCCGTGGCGGTGGTCACCCGCGGCGAGACCCGGGGGCAGGCGGAGACCACCGTGCACGTCGACAGCCTGCTCACCGACGTGCTCCCGCGGCTGGTGAGCGACCTGGACGGGGGGAGGGTCTTGGCAGGGGGCGGATGATGTGATCTGCTGCACCGAGGCCGTGCCGACGGCGTGCACAGGAGCAACCAGGAGGCGGACGTGGTCATCTCGCACGAGCAGCTCAACATGCTGTACGACGCGGAGGTCGTCGACCAGGACGGCGAGAAGGTCGGGGCGATGGGCCAGATCTACCTGGACAACGCGACCGGGGAGCCGGCGTGGATCACGGTGCGCACCGGGTGGTTCGGGGGGCGGCGGGTGTTCGTGCCGCTCACCACGGCGGAGGTGCTGGACGGGCAGATCCGCTGCGCCTACAGCATGGCGAAGATCAAGGGCGCGCCCGACATCGAGGTGGACGGCCACCTGTCGGAGGCCGACGAGCAGGACCTCGACGCCTACTACGCGGTCGACGAGGGGCCCATGCCGTCCGCGTGAGGAACAGGGGTATGGCGTGTCGCAGCGGGGAGGAGCGTGTGCGGGCGGGCGCAGCACAGCGCCGCCCCGGTCGAGGTGGGACGGCGCTGTGGGGTCGGGGGAGCGGCTCCGTCCGGTGGCAGCCGGAGCGGGCGTCGGGGGTCCCCGTGAGGGTCAGACGCGGCGCAGGACCGCGGTGACCTTGCCCAGGACGACGGCGTGGTCGCCGTCGATCGGCTCGTAGGCCGGGTTGTGCGGCATGAGCCAGACCTTGCTGTCGCGCTTCTTGTAGGTCTTGACGGTCGCTTCGTTGTCCAGCATGGCGGCGACGATGTCGCCGTTGACCGCGGTCGGCTGGCGGCGCACGACCACCCAGTCGCCGTCGCAGATCGCCGCGTCGATCATCGAGTCGCCGACGACCTTGAGCAGGAAGAGCTCGCCGTCGCCGACGATCTGGCGGGGGAGCGGGAAGACGTCCTCGATCGCCTCCTCGGCCAGGATCGGACCGCCGGCGGCGATGCGGCCGACGACGGGCACATACGTGGCCTGGGGGCGAGAGTCGCCGATGCCGGTCTCGTCGTAGACGTCGCCCGTGGCTGGACGGCCGTCGGCGGAGGTGGGTGCGCGGTCGCTGGCGGCCGGGGAGCTCGTGGACCGGCGGTAGCCCTGGCCCTCCTCGCCCGGGACGACGACCTCGATGGCGCGTGGCCGGTGGGGGTCGCGGCGCAGGTAGCCCTTGCGCTCGAGCATCTTCAGCTGGTGCGCGACCGAGCTCGGTGAGGTGAGCCCCACCGCGTCACCGATCTCGCGCAGGCTCGGTGGGTAGCCCCGCGCGTCCACCGAGTCGCGGATCACGTCGAGCACGCGCCGCTGCCGGTTGGTGAGCTCAGCCCCGCCGTCGCGGTCGGGCATCTCGTGGATCGTGGCCATCTCGTCCCCGTCTCTCTGCCTGCCAGGTCCTGGCCGTCAGGCCAGGTCAGAGGGTCTGTCAGTGGTCGGTGTTTCAGTACCTGACATGCACACAGCCTACGAGCCGAGCAGCCGTCAAGCAAACATCTGTTCGACCGGCGTGTCGACAAAATCGTACGTCCGTGCTATCAATAGGACAGACGTGCTATCGCACATGCGTACACGGACCCTGAGGAGGACCACCATGAGCACAGCCACCGTTTTCTCCCCCCTCGCCGTCGGAGCCGGGGCCGCGGGCACGGTCGTCGGTCGTCGTGACCACCTCCGCCTCGTCGTCGCCGACGAGCGCCGTGCGCAGCCGGTGCCCCTGCACATCACGCGGCGCGGACGCCTGGCGTTGACCGGCACGGTCGCGCTCGTGCTCGTCCTGGCGTTCGCCTCCCTGCTCAGCGCGCTGGGACCGGCGGGCGCAAGCTCGGCGGTCGTGGTCGAGCCGGGCATGACGCTCACGCAGCTGGCGACCGAGCACCTTCCCGAGATGCCGCTCAGCCAGGCCGTCACCGACATCCAGCGAGCCAACAAGCTGAGCACGACCGACATCGCCGTCGGTCAGGAGCTCGTGATCCCGGGCCGCTGACGCAGACGGGTCACCCGGCGTGCACGGCCTCCCAGACCACGGCCAGCTGGTCGGTGGGCATGAAGTAGCCGGACAGGTGCGGGTCGAACATCAGCCCCGCGATGTCGGCCGTGCGGTAGTCGTCGGCCGAGCGCACGACCTCGTCCGGGGGCAGGGCGATGGCGCGCAGGTCCTCGGCGGCACCGATCATGCCGTGCTGGACCGCGAAGTGGCGGGCCCGCTCGGCGTTGGTGAAGGTCAGCAGCATCATCTGGTCGTCGATCGACGCGGCCGCCGGCGACTCCATCCCCTCGTCGCCCACCGCGACGAACCACCAGTGCTCCAGGCCCATCGTCGCCCGCCACAGCGCGGTCATGCCGGCGCGGTCGTCCGGGCCCTCGACCCGCGCGGCGAGCAGGTCGGTCTCGGTCTCCGACGGGGGGAGGAGGTCCGAGATGTCCGTGGCGGGTCCGGTCCCGGTCGTCCCCTCGACCGCTGTCGTGCCGTCGTCCTCGGGCTGGGCCCGAGCCTCGGTCCCGGGACGCCTGCCCTCGTAGATCGACTCCCCGTCGCTGCGGTCGGGGTCGTCCTGGAACGGCAGGCCGGTGGGATCAGTCATGGTGCTATCGGACCACACCGGGGAGGGGGGACCCAACTGTCCTGCGGACGGCGGCAGGGGCTGTGGGTGCGGGCGGCTACCGTCGGGGGATGACATTGAGCACCGAGCCGCCGACCACCGACCGTGCCACCGGTGCGGCCACGGCACTTCCGGGGGGCAGCGCGGAGGTCGCCCTCGGCGCTCTCCGACGGCTGGTCGGGCGCGAGGACGCCGAGTTCCGCGACGGCCAGCTCGAGGCGGTGCTCGAGCTCGTCGAGGACCGGGCACGGGTGCTGGTGGTGCAGCGGACGGGATGGGGCAAGTCGGCGGTCTACTTCGTCGCGACGGCCCTGCGACGGGCGCAGGGTGCTGGCCCGACCATCATCGTCTCGCCGCTGCTCGCCCTGATGCGCGACCAGATCGCGGCGGCGGCGAGGGCAGGGGTGCGGGCCGTGACCATGAACTCCGCCAACGCCACCGAGTGGGACGACGTGCGCGGCGCCCTCGCCCGGGACGAGGTCGACGTGCTGCTCGTCAGCCCCGAGCGGCTCAACAACCCTCGGTTCCGCGAGGAGCAGCTGCCCGACCTGGCGCGCCGCTGCGGACTGCTGGTCGTGGACGAGGCGCACTGCATCAGCGACTGGGGCCACGACTTCCGCCCCGACTACCGGCGGATCCGGACGCTGCTCGACGTCCTGCCCGAGGGCACGCCGGTGCTGGCCACGACCGCCACGGCCAACGAGCGGGTGGTCGCCGACGTCGTCGAGCAGCTGGGCGTGGGCGGGGCCCACGTACGCACGATCCGTGGTCCGCTGGCACGGGCCTCCCTGCGCCTGGGGGTGCTGCCCCGGCTGACGCCCGAGCAGCGGTTGGGCTGGATCGTCGCGCACCTGGGGGACCTGCCGGGCAGCGGCATCGTCTACTGCCTGACCGTCGCGGCCGCCGAGGACGTCGCCGTGGCGCTGCGCGCGGCGGGGCACGAGGTGGCCGCCTACACCGGACGCACGGACCCCGACGAGCGCGAGCGGCTGGAGGGAGCGCTGCGCCGCAACCAGGTCAAGGCGCTGGTGGCCACGAGCGCGCTCGGGATGGGGTTCGACAAGCCCGACCTGGGGTTCGTCGTGCACCTCGGCGCGCCGAGCTCGCCGGTCGCCTACTACCAGCAGGTCGGTCGTGCGGGGCGCGCGACCGAACGGGCCGACGTGCTGCTGCTGCCGGGCTCGGAGGACCGGGACATCTGGTCCTACTTCGCGACCGTCTCGATGCCGCGGCAGGACCAGGCCGACGCGGTGCTCGGCGCGTTGTCCGCGGCGCAGCGTCCGCTGTCGACCCCGGTGCTGGAGACCATGGTCGACGTGCGACGGACCCGTCTGGAGCTGCTCCTGAAGGTGCTCGACGTCGACGGCGCCGTGGAGAAGGTGCAGGGAGGCTGGATCGGGACCGGCGAGCCCTGGGTCTACGACCGGGAGCGCTACCAGCGGGTGGCGGACGCGCGGGTCCGCGAGGCGGAGCTGATGGTGGCCTACCAGGGCACGGACGGGTGCCGGATGGCCTTCCTGCAGGAGTGCCTGGACGACTCGACCGCCAGTCCCTGCGGCCGGTGCGACAGCTGTGCCGGCGCCTGGTACCCGACGGAGATCCCGGACGCGGCCGTCGGGGCTGCCAGGGAGCAGCTCGGCGGTGTCGGGGTGCCGCTGGACCCGCGAGCGCAGTGGCCCACCGGTATGCCGCGCCTCGGCGTGGAGCAGAAGGGCAAGATCGCGTCGGAGGAGCAGGCGGAGCCAGGGCGGGCGCTGGCACGGCTGTCGGACCTCGGCTGGGGGCAGCGGCTGCGGGCCGTGCTCCGCGAGGGGGCGTCCCGCGTCGGGGACCCCGACGACCCGGAGCAGGAGCTGGTCGCCGGGCAGCCGGTCCCGGCAGAGGTCATGCGCGCGGTGGTGCAGGTGCTGGCGGGCTGGGACTGGCGCGAGCGCCCGGTCGGGGTCGTCGCGATGCCGTCGCGGCGGCGTCCGGCGGTGACCGGTTCGCTGGCGGCGCAGGTCAGCGAGATCGGGCGGCTTCCGCTGCTCGGCACCCTGGACTACGTGGACGGGGGACCGGTGGGCGGGCCGGGTGGCAACAGCGCCTTCCGGCTGGCCAACGTGTGGGGTCGGATCGCCGCGGGACCGCAGCTGCGGGAGACCCTGGCCTCGACGCGGGGTCCAGTGCTGCTGGTCGACGACCTCGTCGACTCGCGGTGGACGATCACCGTGGCAGCGCGCGAGCTGCGGCTCGCTGGTGCCGATGCCGTGCTGCCGCTGGTCCTCGCGGTCGAGGGCTGAGGCTCAGAGATCCAGCGCGGCCGGGGCGGACCGCGCGCGTACGGCATACCTCGGGGGTGTGGGGTGTTGCCGCCCACGTGCCCCCTCACCCCGAGACCTCCTCCCGCCGCGTCCCCCTGTCCGTGCTCGACCTCGCTCCGCGCTCCGCCGGGATGACGCCGCGGCAGGCGCTGGAGGAGTCGACGCTGCTGGCGCAGGAGGTCGACGAGCTGGGCTACGCGCGGTTCTGGATGGCCGAGCACCACGGGTCGGACACCTTCATGTCGTCCGCGACGGCCCTGCTGCTGGGCCACATGGCGCAGCACACCTCGCGCATCCGGCTCGGTTCGGGCGGGGTCATGCTGCCGAACCACTCGCCGCTGATGGTGGCGGAGTACTACGGGACGCTTGCCACGCTCTACGGCGACCGCTTCGACCTGGGGCTGGGGCGGGCGCCCGGAACGGACCCGATGACGGCGGCGGCGCTGGCGCGGAGCAGCGGGCAGCTCAACGAGTTCGCCAGCGAGGTGCTCGCGCTGCAGACCTACCTCGGTGAGCCGCAGCCCGGGGCGAAGGTCCGCGCGATCCCCGGCGAGGGCACGCACGTTCCGCTGTGGATGCTCGGCTCCTCCACCGGTGGGGCGCAGGTGGCCGGGGCGCTGGGGCTGCCGTTCTCCTTCGCGTCGCACTTCGCGCCGGACCAGCTGCGGGAGGCGCTGATGGTCTACCGCGACCGGTTCCGCGCCGACGGCGCGACCGCGCAGGTGGAGCGGCCGACGACGATGGCCGGGATCAACGTGCTGGTGGCGCCGAGCCAGGAGGAGGCCGAGCACCTCTTCACCACCGCGCAGCTGATGGCGATCCGGATCCGCAGCGGTCAGCCGGCCCCCCTGGACCCGCCGGTCGACGACCTCGCCAGCGCGGTCCCCGCCCAGCTGATCGGGCTGGCGCAGGCGCACCAGGCCGTTCAGGCCGTGGGCGACCCGGCGTCGGTGGTCGCCAAGCTCGAGGCGTTCGCGGCGGAGCACGAGCTGGACGAGCTGATCGTCACGACCTACACGTTCGACCCTGAGCTGCGGCGCCGGTCCTACCGGATGCTCGCGGAGGCGTGGGGGATGCCGGCGGCCTGACCGGTACCCCGGGGCCTCCGGTGCGGCATCCCGGGGCGCCCGGTGCGGCAACCCCACGCGTCCGGTGCGGCAACCCGGGGCGCCCGGTGGGGAGTGGGCGTCAGCGGCGGATGGGGACGGGGCCGGTGGGGTCGTCGAGGCCGTCGGGCCAGCTGTGGGGGACGACGCCGACGCCGGGGGCCAGGGCGAGCGGGTCGTCCGGGTCGCGGTTGGTGGGGCTGGTGGTCACCTTGGGCGCGACCGGCGCGGCGTCCCGGGTGGGGCCCTGGCCGTCCAGCGGGACCAGCACCCCCGAGGAGTCCGCGGTGACCAGCTCGCCGCGCACGGACACCACCACCGGCTCGCCCTCCTCGACCGTCAGGGTCAGGGCGCTCTGCGCCAGGCGCACGCGCAGCCGGGAGCCGTGCCAGCGCATCCGCCAGGTGATCGCCGTCCACTCCTGCGGCAGCCGCGGGTCGATGGTCAGGACCCCGCCGTGGTCGCGCATGCCGCCGAACCCGCCGACGAGCGCGCTCCACACGCCCCCCGCCGAGGCCACGTGCACGCCGTCGGTCGTGTTGCCGTGCCGGTCGGCGAGGTCGACGAAGCACCCGTCGTAGAAGTAGCGCAGCGCGAGGTCGCGGTGCCCCACTTCCGCGGCGATGATCGACTGCACCACGGCCGACAGCGTCGAGTCGCCGGTCGTGATCGGGTCGTAGTAGTCGAAGTCGGCGATCTTCTCGGCGGTGCTGAACTGGTCGCCGGCCAGGTAGAGCGCCAGCACGACGTCGGCCTGCTTGAGCACCTGGAAGCGGTAGATCACCAGCGGGTGGTAGTGCAGCAGCAGGGGTCGCCGGTCGGCCGGGGTGGCGTCGAGGTCCCACACCTCCCGCTCCAGGAAGTGGCTGTCCTGCGGGTGCACGCCCACCGTCTCGTCGTAGGGGATGTGCATGTGGTCCGCGGCCCGCGTCCACGCCCCGAGCTCCTCGTCCTGCAGCCCCAGCCGACGGGCTGCCCGCGCGAAGTGCTCCGGGTCGTCCTCGCGCAGCATCTCCACCGCCTCGACTGCCGCCCGCAGGTTGAGCTGGGCCATGACGTTGGTGAAGAGGTTGTCGTTGACGACCGTCATGTACTCGTCCGGCCCGGTCACGCCGTGGATGTGGAAGGACTTGTCGCCGTTGACCTGCCAGAACCCCAGGTCGACCCACAGCCGTGCCGTCTCCACGAGGAGGTCGACGCCCTGGCTGAGCAGGAACTGCCGGTCGCCGGTGGCCCGCAGGTACTTCATCAGGGCGTAGGCGATGTCGGCGTTGATGTGGTACTGCGCCGTGCCGGCGGCGAAGTAGGCCGACGCCTCGTGCCCGTTGATGGTGCGCCAGGGGAAGAGCGCGCCGCACTGCGCCATCTCGGCGGCCCTGCGGCGGGCGTGCTCGAGCATGCCGTGCCGGAACCGCAGCGCGTTGCGCGCCGCCTGCGGGTGGGTGAAGACGAGGAACGGGATCACGTAGCACTCGGTGTCCCAGAAGTAGTGGCCGCCGTAGCCGGACCCGGTCAACCCCTTGGCGGGTATGCCGTGGCTGCCGGCCCGCAGGGTCGCCTGCCCGAGCTGGAACAGGTTCCACCGGACGGCCTGCTGCAGGTGCGGCTGATCCTCGACCTCGACGTCGGACTCGGCCCAGAACCGCTTCCAGACCTCGGCGTGGTCCCGCTGCAGCACGGGCACCCCCGCGCTCACGGCCCGGTCCAGCGTGCGCTGGCAGCGGTCGGCCAGCTCACGCGGGGGCACGCCCCGCGAGCTGTGCACGGCGACCAGCTTGTCCAGGCGCACCGGGTGGCCGCGGCGCGCGTCGATCCGGTAGACGTGCTTGGCAAGGTCGGGCCCGACGGTGGCCCGCTCGGTGAACGTGTTCTCGGTCTCGATCCGGTGGTCGGCCATCATCGCGATCGTCATGGCGGAGTTGTGGCAGCGGTAGCCCAGCAGCAGCCGCTGGTCGCGCACCTCGTGGAGCACCGGGTCGAGCACCCGCTCCTCGAACTCCTCAGCCTGGCGCGGGTCGACGCCCTCGCCCATGGCGGCGGACGTCACGTGGTACTCGTCCGAGCCGTCCTGGCGGTTGAGGATCTGGCTGGAGATGACCAGCGCCGCGTCGCCGTCGAGCATCTCGACCTCGAAGGTCATCACCGCGAGGTGCCGCTCGGCCACGCTGGCCAGGCGGCTGCTCGTGATCCGGACCCGCTTGCCGGCGCTGGTGCGCCAGATGAGCTCACGCCGCAGCTGCCCGTCGCGGAAGTCGACGGACCGCTCGTAGGCCTCCAGGTCGGCCACCGAGAGCAGCAGCGGCTCGTCGTCGCAGTAGAGCTTGATCGTCTTGGGGTCGGGGACGTTGACGATCGTCTGCCCCACGCGCGCCAGGCCGTAGGCCTCCTCGGCGTGCCGGATCGGCCAGGTCTCGTGGAAGCCGTTGACGAAGGTGCCGTGCGCGTGCGTGTCCCGACCCTCCTCGACGTTGCCGCGCAGGCCGAGGTAGCCGTTGCTCACCGAGAAGAGGGTCTCGGTCGCGCCCATGTCTTTTGTCTCGTAGGCGTTCTCGACCAGTCGCCAGTCGTCGAGCGGGAACCGCGTGCGGTCGAGCGGGTCGATCGGTGGGGGCGGGCGGTGCCAGGAGTCGTGCTGCACTCAGACCAGCTCCGCCAGGTCGGTCACGACCACGTCCGCACCGTTGCCCAGCAGCACGTCCGCCCCGACTCCGCGGTCGACCCCGATGACGGTGTGGAAGCCGCCCGCCGCGCCCGCGCGGACCCCGGAGACGGCGTCCTCGACCACCACGCACCGGGACGGGTCCACGCCGAGCCGCTGCGCGGCATACCGGAAGGTGTCGGGCTCCGGCTTGCCCGCGATGCCCCGCTCCGCCGCGACCGCGCCGTCGACGACCACCGGGAAGCGGTCGGCGAGGCCGGCGGTCCGCAGCACCTCCGGGGCGTTCTTGGACGAGGAGACGACGGCCATCGCGGTGCCGCGACCCTCGAGGAGCTCGACGAGGGCGAGGGAGCCGGGGTAGGCCGTGATGCCCTCCGCGGCGAGGACCTCGTTGAACAGCGCGTTCTTGCGGTTGCCGAGCCCGCAGACGGTGCGGGCGTCGGGTGCGTCGGAGGGGTCGCCCTGCGGCAGCTCGATCGCCCGCGAGGCCAGGAAGTCGGCGACGCCCTCGTAGCGCGGCTTGCCGTCGACGTGGTCGAAGTAGTCCTGCTCGGTGTAGGGCTCGTGCGGCCCGTCGAGGGAGTCGAGGAACCGGCTGAACATCACCTCCCAGGCACGCATGTGGACCTCGGCGGTGGGCGTGAGCACCCCGTCGAGGTCGAAGAGGACGGCGTCGACCGGGTCCCAGTTCACGCCCTGCAGCGTAGGGGAGTTTGCTGGGGAGGAGGACGTCAGTAGAGGAAGAACGGGAAGACGCTGCGGTCGTGGGCGTGCACGATCGCCAGGAACACGACGGCGTCGAAGAGCAGGTGGATGAGCACCACGTACGTCAGCGACTTGGTCCTCGTGAAGATGTAGCCCTGCAGCAGCGTGAACGGGATCGTCAGCAGCGGCCCCCACGAGCGGTAGCCGAGCTCCCACAGGAACGACACGAAGATCACCGACTGCAGGACGTTGGCCTGCCACATCGGGAAGTGCCGCCGCAGCAGCGCGAAGCACACGCAGATGAAGAACAGCTCGTCCCAGAGCCCGACCGCGTTGACGCCGACGAAGAACCGGCCGTACTCGCTGGCGGTCTGGATCGGCGGCCAGTTCTGGTAGGCGCCGGAGCTGATGAAGTAGAACGGCAGGACCAGCCATCCGAGCACCGGCACGGCCACGACGTAGGTCCACTGCAGCCGCGTCCACCGTCGCCCGGTGAACCACGGGAAGCGGATCGCCGGCTCGCGCCGGTAGACCATCCTCTCGACGAGCACCGGCACGACCACCGCCGCGGTGAGCACGAACCCGAGCAGGAAGAACCGGTCCCAGCTGATGTCGGCCTCGACCGAGGTGGTGGAGACGATCGTCAGGCCGAGCGCGATGAGCAGCAGGTCCCTGGCCAGAGGGCGGTCCACGAGGTATGCCGTGAGGAGGCTGAGCGCGAGCGTCGTGTAGCCCGCGAGGTCCTGGTGCGCGCCGAAGAGCAGGAACGCCGACAACGAGACACCGGCCGCCGGCACGAGCTTCGGCAGGGCGAGCGTCGGCAGGGGCGGGGCGGGCGCTGGCACGGGGCCCAACCTAACGGGCCTGCCGATGCGCCTTCCAGACCGAGTCGACCGAGTCCCACAGGGCGATGCCGCCCATGAGCACGAGCAGGAGCACGCGCCAGGTCTGTGGCTCACCGACCCACACTCGCTCCACGATGGTGTCGTTGAAGAGGCCGTCACGCAGCAGCCACCAGGCGACCAGGGCCACGAACGCGACGTTCTGGACGACGTTGACCACGGCCAGCGACCAGGTCCAGCGACCCCGGACGAGCTTGCCCAGCTCGATCGCGGCCCAGACCAGCAGGACGACGACGAGCATCCAGCGACCCGAGTAGGCCTCGTCGGTGAACAGCGGGACCGGTTCCCCGTCCACCCTGGCGAGCGGGTTGGGACCGAGGCCGACGAGGGCCGCGAGCACGGACGCGACCACGAGACCGCCGATCGCGTCACCCCGGGAGACCCGTGGCGCGCTCGGCTCGGGCAGGTCGTCCGGCGTCCAGCCCCGCCCCCTCGACAGACCGTCCTCCAGCCCCTCGCGTGCCGCGTCGTTCCGCTCGGCGATCGCGAAGCCGAGCGTGGTCCAGAGCCCGACCTGGAGCGCCGCCTCCCACGCCGACCCGAGGGCCTCGGCGAGGACCTGGATCACGTCCTCGGCGCCCTCGAGGATCGCGACCACGATCGTCACCCCGGCCACGACCGCCGGCACGATGCTGAGCAGCACGAGCAGGACCCGACGCCACAGCAGGAACACGGAGGGCCCGATGAGGTAGAGGCCGTGGCCGGAGTAGGACGCCGCGAGCCGCTCGGGGTCGCCGAGCGCGACGAGCGCCTCCCGCTCGGCGACCTCCCGGTCGAGGTCCGGGCGGGACTCGACGGTGTCGAGGATCGTCGCGCGCAGCTCACGCCCGACGTCGTCGCGGGACGCCTCGGGCAGCCGCCGCGTGACGGCGTCGACGTAGCGGTCGGTGAGCGTCGTGGTGGGCGTGGTCATGCGCGTGGTCCTTTCCTCAGCCCGGTGACGGCGGCGTCGAGCGCCCCCCACTCGGTGAGCAGCCGGTCCAGGAGTGTCCGCCCGGTTGCCGTGATGTCGTAGTACTTGCGGGGGCGCGACTCCTGCGTGTTCCACTCGCTGGTGAGCAGCTCCTGCTTCTCCAGGCGGCGCAGCAGCGGGTACAGGGTGTTGCCCTCGATGACGAAGCCGGCCTTCTCCAGGTGGGCCAGCAGCTCGTAGCCGTAGCGCGGCTCCGTCAGCATCTCCAGCGCAGCGAGGACCACGGTCCCCCTGCGCAGCTCCTGCAGGTGCTGGGTCAGCACGTCGTCCGGAAGCATGCCTCCACAATAGTGTGCGACACACACCACTGTCCAGTGCGCGCGCCGTCTTCGCCCGTAACTGGCTCAGCCGGCGGCCGCCGCCCACGCCTCCTCGCGACCGACCGACACCGCGACGTCGACCTCGTTGCCCTCGGGGTCGGCCAGCGTCCACCACGCGGGAGCCCCGGAGTCGCGCACCATGCGCCCACCGGCCGCCAGCCCCGCCTCGACCCGGGCCGCCGCCTGGTCGTCCGGCACGAACAGGTCGACGTGGATGCGGTTGCGCTGCTCCCGCCGTGCCTGGTCCGAGGCGTCCAGGTCCTGGAAGAAGAAGGGGATGGCGAGCTGGCGCGGGTCCACGATGTCGGTCACGCCCGGGCGCGGGTCCTCGACGTAGCCCAGCACCGCCCGCCAGAACCCTCGGACCGCGGGGATGTCGACGGCGTCGATGCCGACCTGCACGAAGCGCGGGCGGGTCGTGTCGGCCGTCAGCCCCAGCGCGCGTGCCGCCTCCTGCGCCCGGGCCGCCAGCACGGCATACCCCTCGTCCTCCTCCCACCGGTCCTTACCGCTGTCGACCACGACCAGGCCCGGGCGCAGGTCGATGCCCAGCGGCAGGTGCGCCTCGTCCGCGAGGGCGGCCACCACCTCGGCGAGCTCGGCCGACTGCCGGGGGGAGCCCGTGGGGTAGCAGGCCATCGCTGCGAAGACGAGCCTCCAGTCCTCCGTCTCCGGCCCGCCCCACCGGTCCGAGCCGCCGGGGAGCGGCAGCAGGTCGACCTCGTTGCCCTCGGCGTCGGCGACCGTCGCGTAGTAGCCGTGCTCGTCGACCCGCAGGCCGCCCGTGCTCGCCGCCCCGACCGCGGCGACCGCCGTCGGCTGCGGGGTGACGACGTCGAGGTGCACGCGGTTGCGCAGGGGGCGTGGCGCGTCCTGGTCCTGGAACCAGATCGGCGGGTGGCGGCGCAGCGGGTCGAGCAGGTCCTCCTCGCCGACCGCCTCGTAGCCGAGCACCGACTCCCAGAACGGCAGCACGGCCGACCGGTCGAGGACGTCGAAGGCCAGCTGCACGTCCTGCACCGCGGAGGGGTCGGCACGCAGCCCGAGCTCCGCTGCTGCGGTGGACACGGCGCGTGCCGTGGTCACGTGCGCCTCGGTGAACCCACCGTCGGTCGGGGTGAGGGGGAGCCGGACGCGTATGCCGTTGGCGCGGACGTCGAGGTCGACCAGGGTCGTCCCCGACCCGTCCGCGCGCTGCGCCGCGAGGTCGGGGAGCCGACGGGCCAGCGCCGCCCCGGCGCTGTGGGTGGGCGCGTCGAACCACGCGCTCGCGCCGATGCCGAGCACCCTCCAGTCCTCGAGGCCGCCCGCCTCCTGGAACTGCCGGGCCGTCAGGGTCTGCGCGGGTTCGTCCATGGGGGTCAGCGTGCCACGGCCGGCGGTCAGGGGTGGTCCGCGATGTCCTCCGCCCTACGCTGACCGCATGAGCGGAGACACGACGTGAGAGCACGGTTCGAGGAGCTGGCCTGGGCCCAGACCCCCATCGGGGAGGTGAGCCTGCGGCGTCGTCGGGAGCCGGTCACCGGGACCGAGGTGCACGAGGTCAAGCTCGGCGAGGAGTTCCTGATGTCGAGCATGTTCACCGTCGCGGAGGAGGAGCTGGCGCGGTTGGCGCTGGCGCGGCTCGGCGGTCGCGACCTGCGCGTCGTCGTGGGGGGTCTGGGTCTGGGCTACACCGCCCGTGCGGTGCTGGAGGACGACCGGGTCGCCGAGCTGGTCGTGGTCGACGCGCTCGAGCCCGTCATCGCCTGGCACCAGCAAGGCTTGGTCCCCCTCGGCCCGGTCCTGACCGCCGACCCCCGGTGCCACCTGGTGCACGGCGACTTCTTCGCCATGTCTGCCGCCGGCGGGTTCGACCCCGATGGCACGGGGGCGCTCGCGGACGCGGTCATCGTCGACATCGACCACTCCCCGCAGCACCTCCTGGCCGACGGCAGCTCGTCCTTCTACCGGCGAGAGGGGACCGAGGCGCTGGCTGGCCACCTGCGTCCTGGTGGCGTCTACGCGTTGTGGTCCAACGACCCGCCCGACGAGAGCTACCTGGACATCCTGCGGTCCGTCTTCACCGACGTCGTCGCGGAGGTCGTCGAGTTCCCGAACCCCCTGCAGGACCGCACGGCCACCAACACGGTCTACCTGGCGACCAGGCAGGTCGACCAGCGCTAGACCAGGTCCTTCCTGGTGTCTCCGCAGCGGACGTCTCGTTGGTCACAGTGGCGCCGTCCTGGCCCTCGACCCCTCGCGCTGCGGGGGCTTTCGGAGGATCATCGAGGTACGGGGGGCAGGGTCGCCTCCCTCGACAGGGAGGACGACGATGAACAAGCAGGTGGCACGCACGACGAGCCCGCTCGCCGACATGCTGGAGTGGCTGGACCTCGGCGCCCCGAAAGCCCGGCGCGGGGTGGGTCTGGCGCCGTACCTCCGTGTGGAGGACTTCGTCGAGGACGGCACGTACGTCCTGCGCGCGGAGGTTCCCGGGATGGATCCGGACAAGGACATCTCGGTCACCGTCCAGGGCGGCATGCTCACGATCAGTGGGGAGCGCCGTGAGGAGAAGAAGGACCGCAACCACGAGGAGTTCCACTACGGCTCGTTCCAGCGCAGCGTGAGCCTCCCGGAGGGTGCGGACGTCGACCGCATCGAGGCCTCCTACACCGACGGGGTGCTCGAGGTGCGGGTGCCGACGTCGAGCGGCGAGAAGCAGGAAGCGACGACCGTGCCGGTGAAGCGGTCATGAAGGCGCAACCAGGAGACCGCATCGTCCTGGCGGCGAGCCACGTCGGGGAGCCGACGAGGGACGGCCGGGTCGTCGAGGTGCGCGGGGACGACGGCGGGCCGCCGTTCGTCGTCGAGTGGTCCGACGGGCACACCGGCCTGATCTTCCCCGGCCCGGGCGCCGTGCTGCGGGTCTCGAGCGACGACGACGAGGAGACCACCACGACCGGTGGCGCGTCGGCCGCGGCCGAGCCTGCCGCTGCTTCGACCAGCACCGTCGCCCCGGGGTCGCAAGAGGCGGCCGGAGCCACGGCCCCGCACGTGCGGGAGTGGTCGGTGCGCATCTCGCTCTACGAGTCCGGCGACGACACCCGTGCGCAGGCGGTCCTCCTGGCGGACTCCCCGGAGCACCTCCGGGCCAGCGGGCAGAGCCATCGGGCATACCGGGACCCGTCGGTGCCGGAGATCGGGGACGAGGTGGCCGTGGCACGTGCGCTGCGACACCTGGCCGACACGCTCATGGCGACCGCGGAGACCGACATCGCGGCCGTCACCGGTGAGGACGCTCAGGTCAGACCCACCTGAGAGAGGCTGCCGGGTAGTCGGCCACCTGATCCCCCGACTACCCGGCTCACATCGTTCTTCCCGCCGGAAATATCCAGCGGGAAGAACGATGTCTGCCGGGTAGTGGGACGGGGGCTCCGGTCACCGTCGACCCGGGCTCACCTGTGGCTTGCCCAGTCCCGCGCCGCGAGCAGGTCGTCGATCTGGTTGATCGCGCCCGACGCGCCCTCGAGCACGCCCATCGCCAGCACCTGCTGCAGGGCCTCGGCGCTGGCGTAGGTGCTGACGTACGTCGCCCGGGTGCCGCCGTCGTGCTCGGTGAACGCGAAGGCGTTGTGCGACTCCGGCAGGTCGGGGCTGGGGGTGAAGTCCTCGTCGGCGAACCCGTCGAGGAAGGTGAACCCGCTCGGGCGGTCGACGGTCTCGACCCTCCAGTAGCCGCAGAACTTCTCGCCCTCCGGTCCGGTCATGTAGTAGGTGACCCGACCGCCGGGCGCGAGCTCGTGGTCGACGACGGTCGCCGGGTAGTCAGGGGGGCCCCAGACCCGCTCCAGCTGGCGCGGGTCCGCATACACCTCGAAGACCCGCTCCACGGGCTCCGCGAAGTCCGCGACGATCGTGATGGTGCGGGCGTCGAGGTCGTGGGTGACATCGGTGACAGGCATGGCTCAGTCCTTCTCGGGGGTGGTGAACAGTTCGTCGATCCGTGAGATGCGGCCGCGCCAGATCGACTCCAGCTCGGTGAGCATCGAGCCCACCGACCGCACCGCCCGCACGTCACCGCTGGCCAGCGCCTGGCGACCGTCACGCCTCTTGGTCACCAGGCCGGCCCGATCGAGCACGGCGACGTGCTTCTGCACCGCGGCGAAGCTCATGTCGTACTTCTCCGCGAGATTCGTGACCGAGTGCTCCCCGGCGAGCACGCGGCGCAGGATGTCGCGCCTCGTCCGGTCGGAGAGGGCGTGGAACAGGGCGTCGGCCCGGTCCTCGTCGTCGGTCACGGGACCAACATACAACCAGACGGTTGTATGTTGTCAACCCCCACCTGGGGAGGGGTCGGGCAGCCAGCGTCCGCGCCGCATGACCCTCACGACCGACAGGTCGTCGTCCAGCACCACGAGGTCGGCGAGGGCACCTGGCTCCAGCACGCCGACCCCGCCCAGACCCAGGGCGCGAGCCGGTGTCGCGGTGGCGGACCGCAACGCCTCGGCGGGGTCGCAGCCGGCACCGACCAGCGTCCGGACCGCCTGGTCCATCGTCAGCGTGCTGCCCGCGATCGGGCCGTCCGCACCGATGCGGGCCACGCCGTCGCGCACCGTCGAAGTGAGCTCGCCGAGCGGGTAGTCGCCGTCGGCCGCCGCAGCGCCGGCCATCGCGTCCGTCACCAGGGCCACGCGGCCGGGGGCGGCCCGGCACGCGAGCAGCAGCACCTCGGGCGCCACGTGGTGCCCGTCGGCGACGAGCTCGACGACCACACGCGGGTCGTTGAGCGCCACGGGCACCGGCCCGGGGGCCCGGTGGTGCATCGGCGGCATCGCGTTGAAGAGGTGGGTGACCACCCGGGCGCCGGCGTCGAAGGCGCGCCGGGTGGTGTCGGCGTCGGCAGCGGTGTGGCCGACCGCCACCACGAGGCCGCGGGCCACGAGCCGTGCGACGGTCTCCAGCGCGTCCGGCAGCTCTGGTGCGAGCGTGACCATCCGGACCACGCCCGGCTCGGCCAGGGCGACAAGGTCGAGGTCGCGGGGGCCGGTGAGCCACCGCTGCGCGTGCGCCCCCCTGTGCTCCGGGCTCAGGCAGGGCCCCTCGAGGTGGACCCCGGCGAGCTCACCGGCCCGCACCAGCTCGGCCAGCCTCCGGACCTGGGTATGGAGCACCTCGCCCGAGTGCGTCACCAGGCTCGCCACCGCGGTGGTCGTGCCGTGGCGACGGTGCGCGGCCAGCGCCGTCAGGACGTGGTCCGGCTCGGGGTCGTCGTAGGAGAACCCGCCTCCGCCGTGGCCGTGGATGTCGACGAAGCCGGGGGACAGGACGGGGACGGTCTCGCTCGAGGACCCACCCGGTGCGGCACGGCACACGTCCACCACCCGCTCGCCCTCCACCTGCACCCACCCCGGTGCCAACGACCCGTCGGCGTGGAGCATGCGCTCGGCACGGACCTCGATCACCGTCGCGACGCTACCGGGTGGCGTGGCCCGGCGCCCTCGGGGCCGTCCCCGGGCATGGTTGTGACCCGGCCCGTGGTGGGCCGGGTGCGGGGCGGGGTCATAACAGGTGCCACGTCACGCCGGAGGCGCTCACCGTCGCCGTGCGTCCCGTCTCGTGCACCCAGGTGTGGTGGCGGGGGCAGAGCAGGGCGTAGTTGGACAGGTCGGAGCGTCCGCCGTGGGACCAGGGCACGACGTGGTGGGCGTCGCACCAGGTGGCGGGCACGGTGCACCCCGGGATCGTGCAGCCCCGGTCGCGGACGGCGAGGCGAACCCGCTGGCCGGGGGTGACGAGACGGTGCCGGCGGCCCTGGTCCAGGACCTCGCCGGCGCCACCGAGGACCATCGGGACGAGGTCGGCCTCGCACGCCAGGCGGCGGATCGTCTCCGCGCTGACCGAGGCACCGTCCAGCGTCGCACCGCAGCCGGGCGCGTTCCCCTGGGACTGGGCGAGCTGGCGCTTGAGGGTCTCGAAGTCCAGGGTCACCAGCAGCATGGCCTTGGGCGTGGTGGGCTGGCCCCTGGTGCCGGCCACACCACGGCGGATGACGGTCATGAACGCGTCGTACCGGCGGTTGCCCGGGGTGCGCGGGTCCTCCTCTCCGGTGGCCTCCAGCTCCTCCTTCGACGCTGGTGCCGCCAGGGGGGAGCGCAGGATCGCCCGCACCGCCTCGTAGTCGGCGTCGTCGCCGAACGTCATGATGATCCGCTTCACGGACCCGTCGGCCAGCGACGACTCGTGCACGTCCCGCAGCGCGTGCTGGGCCTTCCTGCGCGCCTCGTGGTCCTTCTCCGGCAGGCAGGCCCGCAGCAGCTCGGCGATGATCCGGGCGATGTCGGCGTCCTCGAACAACGGGTTGGACCCCGCATCGGCGAGGAGCTGCACGGCAGCGGCGTACTCCTCCGGCGAGAGCGGCCACCGGACCCGGGCCAGGGCCCGGTGGATCCGCCCGGCCCGCGCCAACGGCATACCCCGACCCAGAACCGCGGTCAGCAGCGGGGCGTGGACCCCTTCGCGGGCCGCGGTCGCCAGGCGCCCCAGGTCACGCACGCTGCCCTGGTCCAGGTCCGGGCAGCGCAGCGCCAGCCAGTCGACCAGGGCGAACCCCTCGGCCGTGTGCAGGCCCCGCTCGGCGACCTCGCACGCCAGCCGCAGCCGGGCGTGCAGCAGCGCCTGGCACGCGAACGTCAGCAGCCCCAGACCCACCCGCACCTCCGTGTCCTGCAAACGGGCCGCGTCCCGCGCGGCGAGGTCCGCGGAGGTGGCCTCCCGCCCGGCCTGACGCACCGACCCCGCGAACACCTCCCCCGGCAGACCCACCGCAGGCAGCGACCCGATCCGGACCTCGTCCATCGTCGTCCGGAGCAACTCACCACCCCACGTCGCATGCATAGAACAACTGTATGGACACCCACCGACAGACCCCCCGACCGACACAAGCCCGAGGTGCCGGCACAGATGCATGACGCGTTCGCACCTGGGACTGACCCCTGGCCGGTCGCACCGCCGGCAGGTAGCGTCGACACGTGAGTCGCGTGCCGGACACCGAGCACCGCATCGAGTCGCTGCTGTGGCCGTTCGTCGACGGCCTCGTCGACAGCTGGGCGCTGCCCGGGGTGGCGCTCTGCGTGGTGCGCCACGGGGACCAGGTCGCCGCCCGCGGGTTCGGCACCCGGGACCGCGCCACCGGTGAGCCGGTCACGGCGGACACGCTGTTCCACCTGGCCTCGATCTCGAAGACCTTCGTGGCCACCGCCGCGCTGCAGATGGTCCAGACCGGCGAGCTGGCCCTCGATGCCGACATCACGGCATACCTGCCCGATCTTCCCTGGGGGGACCCGCGCGCCGCGCAGATCACGCTGCGGCACCTGCTGTCCCACCGGTCGGGGCTGGGTGACGTGACCGACTACGGGTGGCACGAGCCGGAGCTCGACGACGGGGCGCTGGCGCGCTTCGCGGCCCGGGTCGCTGGGTGGACGCTCGAGCGCGACCCGGGCGCGGGGTTCGCCTACTCCAACGCGGCGTACGAGCTGCTCGGTCACCTCGTCGCGACCACGTGCGGGCAGTCCTTCGAGAAGGCGCTCCAGGAGCGGGTGCTGGACCCGGTCGGGATGCGGACGAGCACCTTCCTGCGGGCCGACGTCCCGCCGCACCTGGGTGCCGGGCCCCACCTTGGTCTGCCACCGCGCGTCGTGGATGGGTCCTACCCCTACACGCGCAGGCACGCACCGAGCTCCAGCCTGCACAGCAGCGCCGCCGAGATGGGGCGGTGGATGGTCGCCCACCTGGCGGGCGGTGCCGGACTCATGTCGCCGCAGACGCACGAGGTGATGTGGGAGCCCCAGATCGAGACCGGGTGGGGCGAGCTGCAGGCGCAGATGGCGTACGGCTGGTTCCGGGGGAGCTATCGCGAGCACGCCGCGGTGAGCCACTCCGGCAGCGACCCCGGCTTCGAGAGCAACCTGGTGCTGCTGCCCGACCTCGGCCTCGGCGTCACCGTCCTGACCAACGGCAACACCGCCCCGATCACGACGCTGACCAGGGCGGCGCTGGACACGCTCCTGGGGCTCGAGCCGCCCCCGCCGCCGCTGCCGCCGGTGACCGTGCCGCTGGCCCCCGTGCTCGAGGGGTATGACGTGCACGCGGCCTCCGACCTCTACCGGCAGCTGGCGGCGGCGGACCCGCCGACCGTCGACGTCGAGGAGGGCTTCGCGGACGCGGTGTGGGGCCTGATCGAGGTGCATCGCACCGACCTCGCGTGGCCTCTCCTGGAGCTGTGGCGCCTCGTCCAGCCGCGGTCCGCCGTCTCGTGGTTCATGACGGGCTGGGCCCACCAGATCGACGGCCACCGGCAGACTGCCGTCGAGCATCTGCGGCGATCGGTCGAGCTGGACCCGGACGACGACGAGGCGACGACGATGCTGCGCCGGTTGTCCGGCGACGAGTGACGAAAGGGTGGTTCCGATGACGGACAAGGTCGACTTCAAGACGCTCGATGCGTACCGGGCGAAACGGGCGGAGTTCCGGGTCCTCGAGGTGCCGGACATGCGCTACCTGATGATCGACGGTCATGGCGACCCGAATACCTCTCCAGCTTTCGGGGACGCGATCGAAACGCTCTACCCGGTGGCCTACAAGCTCAAGTTCGCCAGCAGGTCGACCCTCGGGCGCGACTATGTCATCCCGCCCCTGGAGGGCCTGTGGTGGGGCGACGACATGAGCGTCTTCACCGTCGCGCGTGACAAGGCGCGGTGGCACTGGACGCTGATGCTGATGGTCCCACCGTGGATCGAACCGGACTTGTTCACCGAGGCCGCGGAGGAGGCAGCAGCCAAGAACAGACCAGCCCGCCTCGACGATCTCCGGCTCGAGATGCTCTCCGAGGGGCGGTGCGTCCAGACGCTGCATGTCGGCTCCTTCGACCAGGAGGCCGAGGTGCTCGCGCAGATGCACGACGAGTTCATCCCTGGCCAGGGACTCCAGATGGTCGGCAAGCACCACGAGATCTATCTCAGCGACTTCCGCAGGGTCGCCCCCGAGAAGCAGCGCACAATACTTCGGCAACCGGTCATAACGATCTGGTGACGAACGTCGTCACGCGGCCAAAGCCCCTCACTGACCAGCGAGGATGTCCCTGATCTCATCCGCAGCAGGGGAAACAGGGGCAACAGTGCCGTCGTTCGGGTCCGTCGTGGTCAGTGTGCTCGTTGGAGGAGCCGTCCTGGTGGGGGGAGGGGCCGCGTACTCAGCGATGGGCGGCGCAGGGCCTGACCAGGCCCGCGTGGTGAAGGTCGTCGACGGGGACACCATCGACGTCCGCTACGACGGGAGCGAGCACCGCGTGCGGCTGCTCAACATCGACACCCCCGAGACCAAGCACCCCGGCAAGGCGGTCGAGTGTCTGGGCCCGGAGGCGACGCAGGCCCTCAGCGACCTCCTCCAGCCGGGCGACGTCGTGCGCCTGGAGTTCGACGTCGAGCTCCACGACCGCTACGACCGCGAGCTGGCCGGTGTCTTCGAGGACGACCTGTTCATCAACGCCGAGCTCGCCCGCCGCGGCCTCGGCATACCCGTCCTCTTTGAGCCGAACCGCAAGTTCTACGACGAGGTGGCGGCCGCCTACGAGGAGGGCAAGACCGCCCAGGCGGGCATGTTCAGCCCGGACCTCACCTGCACCTTCGCGTCGCGGATCCAGGGGTATGCCGGTTCCGTCGCCGCGGTCGAGGCCGCCTCGGCCGAGGATCCCGCCGCGGCGCAGCAGGCCGCAGACACCGTCGTGGCCGAGGGCGCGGCGATCCTCGCGCTGATAGACGGTGCCGAGGCGGGGACGCTCGCCGCTGCGGGTCTGACCGTTGCCGAGCTGCAGGTCCTGCGGGGGGAGGTCGTAGTGCTGCAGGGTCGGGCAGCAGCAGCGCCCGAAGCGGCGATTGCGAAGGCCGAGCGAGTCAAGGCCGAGGAGGAGGCGAAGCGTCAAGCCGAGGAGACTGCGAAGCAGCGCGCAGAGGAGGGCGAGCGCATAGCCGCAGAGAAGGCCAAGGAGAAGGAAGAGGCGGAGGCCAGGGCCGCCGAGGAGGCGGAGGCCGAGAAGAAGGCCGAGGAGGAGGCCCGGATCCAGGCCGAGGAGGCCGCCGCCGAGGCACAGCGACAGGCGGACGCAGCGCAGGCAGCTGCCGACTCCGAGGCCGAGCGGCAGGCGCAGGCAGCGGCCGATGAAGAGGCGCAGCGGCAGGCAGAGGCCGAGGCTGAGCGTCAGGCGCAGCAGCAGGCCCCGCCGCCGCCCCCGGCTCAGATCCAGCCGCTGGTCCCGGCCTACGTCTACTACGAGAACTGCACCGCCGCGCGAGCTGCCGGTGCCGCCCCGGTCTATATCGGGCAGCCCGGCTACGGCACCCATCTGGACCGCGACCGCGACGGCGTGGGCTGCGAGGGGTGAGTGCCCGGCCCTGGCTCGAGCGCTGGGGCAGGCCGTGCGCTCGGACCGGGATCCCGCGCAGGCCACTTCTCCCGATCGACTGCGATACGCAGGCTGCCGCTCGTGCCGTGAGAGCGGCGCGACACGCCGACCTGCCCCCGACACGCCGTGACTTCGGAGCCGCTTCCCGCACCGCTCCGCGCTTCTCCGCACCCCGCGCGGAACGACCCTCGCCAACCCCTTGCATCTAGGGGGTCACGGGCATAACATCCCTACATCTAGTAGTTACATAACTGTGGTTCCTCCACATGTTGTGCACAGGGGATCCGTGCCTACGCACAGGTCGTCCACAGTCCGTCCCCAGCCCCACCCACAGGCCGCCGCTCCCGGCGCCTGCCAGACCCTCGCGAGGAGGAGGTCAGCGTGCACTGCCCGTTCTGCCGTCACACCGACTCCCGCGTGGTCGACTCCCGCGTCCAGGAGGACGGCACCGTCATCCGGCGGCGTCGTCAGTGCCCCGAGTGCGGGCGCCGGTTCGGCACCGTCGAGACGGCCACCCTGTCGGTCATCAAGCGGTCCGGGGCGACGGAGCCCTTCAGCCGCGACAAGGTCATCACCGGGGTCCGCAAGGCCTGCCAGGGACGACCGGTGACCGACGCCCAGCTCCAGCTCCTCGCCCAGCAGGTCGAGGAGTCGATCCGCACGCTCGGGCAGGCGGAGGTCGACGCGCACGAGGTCGGCCTGGCGATCCTGGAGCCGCTGCGCTCCCTCGACGAGGTCGCCTACCTCCGCTTCGCCTCCGTCTACCAGGCCTTCGACTCGCTCGACGACTTCGAGTCGGCCATCACGCTGCTGCGCACCGAGCGCGAGGCAGCACCCGTTCCCAGGCGTATGCCGTAGCTCGACACACCCGGCCCGTGCCGGATCGGGTGTGTCAGAGCTCGGTGCTGCACTGCATACAAGAAGAGGAAGACCGTTGTCCCACCAGAACCAAGGAGATGAAGTCATGACCGAGACGACAGGGGCGAAGGCTCGCACCCGCCGGGGCGGCAAGGGCCTGAAGATCGACCGGATCTTCACCACGCCTGGCGTCCACCCCTATGACCAGGTCACCTGGGAGAAGCGGGACATCGTCCAGACCAACTGGAAGTCCGGGGAGACGATCTTCGAGCAGCGTGGCGTGGAGTTCCCCGACTTCTGGTCGGTCAACGCCTCCACGATCGTGACGACGAAGTACTTCCGCGGTGCGGTGGGCACCCCGGAGCGCGAGTCGGGTCTCAAGCAGCTCGTCGACCGCGTCGTCCTGACCTACGTGAGGGCGGGCAAGGAGAACGGCTACTTCGGCACCGACGAGGACGCCGAGGTCTTCGAGCACGAGCTGACCTACGCGCTGATCCACCAGATCTTCTCGTTCAACTCCCCGGTGTGGTTCAACGTCGGCACCGCCAGCCCGCAGCAGGTCAGCGCCTGCTTCATCCTGTCCGTCGACGACTCGATGGACTCGATCCTCAACTGGTACAAGGAGGAGGGCTTCATCTTCAAGGGCGGCTCCGGCGCCGGCCTCAACCTCTCCCGCATCCGCTCCTCCAAGGAGCTGCTCTCCTCCGGCGGCACCGCCTCGGGCCCCGTCTCCTTCATGCGCGGCGCCGACGCGTCCGCGGGCACCATCAAGTCCGGCGGCGCGACCCGCCGCGCGGCCAAGATGGTCGTGCTCGACGTCGACCACCCCGACATCGAGGAGTTCATCGAGACCAAGGCGGCCGAGGAGCACAAGATCCGCGCCCTGCGCGACGCCGGCTTCGACATGGACCTGGGCGGCAAGGACATCGTGTCCGTGCAGTACCAGAACGCCAACAACTCCGTCCGCGTCACCGACGAGTTCATGAACGCCGTGGAGGAGGGCCGCGAGTTCGGCCTGACCTCCCGCAAGGACGGCTCGGTCATCCAGACCGTCGACGCCAAGACCCTGTTCGACAAGATGGCCAAGGCCGCGTGGGAGTGCGCCGACCCGGGCATCCAGTACGACGACACGATCAACGCCTGGCACACCAACCCCGAGACCGGCCGCATCACCGCGTCCAACCCCTGCTCGGAGTACATGTCGCTGGACAACTCCTCGTGCAACCTCGCCTCGCTCAACCTGCTGAAGTTCCTGCGCGACGACGACACCTTCGACGTCGAGACCTACCAGGCCGTCGTCGAGCTCGTCATCACCGCGATGGACATCTCGATCTGCTTCGCGGACTTCCCGACCGACCCGATCGGTGAGACCACCCGCAACTACCGCCAGCTCGGCATCGGCTACGCCAACCTCGGCGCGCTGCTCATGGCGACCGGCCACGGCTACGACTCCGAGGGCGGCCGCGCGCTCGCCGCCTCGATCACCTCGCTGCTCACCGGCGCCGCCTACAAGCGCTCCGCCGAGCTGGCCGAGGTCGTCGGCCCCTACAACGGCTACGCCCGCAACGCCGACGCCCACAAGCGCGTCATGCGCAAGCACCAGTCGGCCAACGACGAGGTGCGCACCCTGCACACCATGGACGCGCAGATCCACCGCGCGGCCACCAAGGCGTGGGACGAGGTCGTGCGCCTCGGCGAGAAGCACGGCTACCGCAACGCCCAGGCCTCGGTGCTGGCCCCCACCGGCACCATCGGCTTCATGATGGACTGCGACACCACCGGCATCGAGCCCGACTTCTCCCTCGTGAAGTTCAAGAAGCTCGTCGGCGGCGGCTCCATGCAGATCGTCAACCAGACGGTGCCGCGCGCGCTGAACAACCTCGGCTACACCCAGGAGACGAGCGAGGCGGTCGTCGAGTACATCGCCGAGCACGGCCACGTCATCGATGCCCCCGGCCTGCGCACCGAGCACTACGAGGTCTTCGACTGCGCCATGGGCGCCCGCTCCATCCAGCCCATGGGCCACGTCAAGATGATGGCCGCGGTCCAGCCGTTCCTCTCCGGCGCCATCTCCAAGACGGTCAACCTGCCGGAGTCCGCGACCGTCGAGGAGATCGAGGAGGTCTACCTGCAGGGCTGGAAGCTCGGGCTGAAGGCGCTCGCGGTCTACCGTGACGCGTGCAAGGTCGGCCAGCCGCTCTCCGACGGCAAGGAGGCCAAGTCCGACAAGAAGGACGAGGCGCCGGTCGAGAAGGTCATCGAGTACCGTCCCGTCCGCAAGCGGCTCCCCAAGCGCCGCAGCAGCCAGACCACGAGCTTCGCCGTGGGCGGCGCGGAGGGCTACCTCACCGCCGGCACCTACGACAACGGCGAGCTGGGGGAGCTGTTCCTCAAGTTCGGCAAGCAGGGCTCGACCCTGGCCGGCGTCATGGACGCCTTCTCGATCGCGGTGTCCATCGGGCTGCAGTATGGCGTGCCCCTGGACACCTTCGTGGAGAAGTTCACCAACCTGCGCTTCGAGCCCGCCGGCCTGACCGACGACCCGGACGTGCGCATGGCGCAGTCGATCATGGACTACGTCTTCCGCCGCCTGGCGCTGGACTATCTGGACTTCGACTCGCGCTCGTTCATGGGCATCCACAGCGCGGAGGAGCGGGCCCGCCAGCTGGAGACCGGCTCCTACGCGCCGACCCCGTCCAGCGGGTCGGACGAGGAGCTCGAGGACGAGCTGGAGACGCTGAGCCAGAGCGCGGCCACCACGCCGGCGAAGAAGTCCGAGAGGGTCGCCGACGTCTCCGGCTCCGGTGCCGCCGACGCCCGCAAGGTCGAGCCCGGCGTCCACTCCTCGACCGAGCTGCTCGAGCAGTTCCAGGGCAAGGTCGCTGACGCCCCGATCTGCATGACCTGCGGGACGAAGATGCGCCCGGCCGGCTCGTGCTACGTGTGCGAGGGGTGCGGGAGCACCAGCGGCTGCAGCTGAGTGAGCGAAGAAAGGCCCGGCTGAACACGCCGGGCCTTTCTTCGTTGCCCTATGAATTCATTCCGCTGGTCTAGTTCGGATCAAGGTTCGCAGGCGGTGGCAGTTGGCGCACACCAGCTCACATTTCGCCGGTTCATCGAGAATAGTCGACCAAGTAGCGCCATTAGCGATCAGAATGCTGATATTCGACACCCTCGGTCTGTGCACGTGGTCCCAGTCGAGCGCGCGGGCGTCACCTCTCCATGCGCAGTCCTAACAGCCCAGAGCGACCTTGATGACGTTGTTGACGTCCTGGGTGTCCGGCCTTCGCATCCATGAGGGTGGTAACACAACTCCTGTCTGCCTCCAGCGGGAAAAACGCTGCGTCTTGGTGCGCTTGCGATGGCAGCGAGCGCAGCGGGGCTCGCACTTCGATAGCTCAGCACGCAACCTGTCTTCGGAAACGCACAACTGCACAAGACGGGACACATGGTTCACCTTGCTGCCCGAGACATGGTCAGGATCTATGGCGCGAACATCCGCGTACCGGCAGTCGACGCATCACTGACGCTTCCACTCGTTGACGATAACCGATAGTCGCAGCTTTGCTCTCTTCAGGTCGCACTGCCTCAACTTTCCATAGCTCGGCACGACCGCCAACGATCTCGCACGATATTTAGGGTCTTCCCAACGGTGTTTATCACGTTCTCTGGTCATCTTCTTCTCAGTTGGGTCTTGCCGGCGGCGACGCTGCTCCTCACGACAGACTTGAGCGAGGCCACTGAACCTCCTCGTGTCTCGGTTGTAGTGTGACGCCGGATGCTCCTTCTCGCACGGAGGGCACAAGATCGGTGTCTCCGGTGTTACCGGCGAGGCCGGCGGCCTCATGTGTCTCCTAACCGTCCCTCCCCTTCCGTTGGTTCCGGACTATCAGATGGGTCCGACATACGTGCTCGTCAGCAAAACGGAATCCGACGGGGGAAGCCCGCTGTCGACAGGCCGCCGAGATGCGTCCTTTCCGTCTCTGACAAGCTGTGCCGATGCAACGGGGGATCTATGAAGAGTTACTCACTGCGCAGTTGAGTCAGCGGCTCGAGTCACTCGGTGACTCAGTGCACTTGGGGGCCGTCGCCGAGGCGGACGTTCCGGCCGTCTTGAGCCGCCACGTCTACGAGGTCCTGCGGCGTCGTCTGAGCAATATCAAGAGTGATGAGCAACGGCTGGCGCTGGTGAACAGCGTTCTGCAGCATCTCGCGGTGGGCGACGACGAGGTGCTGAACCCGGCCAGGCATCTTCTCGCGGTCCTCGACACCCGCGTACCGGGCCTACCGGGAACAACGACGACACGGCCGGCGACCCCGTTGAGTGACGCTGCCCTGCTGACCAACGCCAGGGGAGAGCCGAACCTCGGGGCAGAGGTGAAGGCCGAGATGGCGTCGGCAGATGAGGTGGATCTCCTGCTCGCATTCGTGAAGTGGCACGGTCTTCGACTGCTCACTCGCGAGCTGACCACCCTGCGCGAACGAGGAGTCCCGCTGCGGGTCATCACCACGACCTACATGGGAGCAACGGAACGAGCGGCGCTCGACCGGCTGGTACGCGAGTTCGGCGCCGAGGTCCGGATCCAGTACGACGCGCAGCGCACGCGACTGCACGCCAAGGCGTGGATGTTCCGCCGGCGGACCGGCTTCGACACGGCATACGTCGGTTCGTCGAATCTTTCCCGGGCGGCCTTGCTGGACGGCGTCGAGTGGAACGTTCGTCTCTCCAAGGTCGCGACCCCGACGCTCCTCGCGAAGTTCGGGGCGACGTTCGACACCTACTGGAACGACAGCGCCTACGAGCTGTACGACCCGGACCGTGACCGTGACCGCCTTGATGATGCTCTTGCTGAGGGGTCGGGGCGCAAGCAGCACTCCAGCGTCACAGTCACCTTGTCGGGGTTGCAGGTCAGGCCCTTCCCCTACCAGCTTGAGATGTTGGAGGCGCTAGAGGCCGAGCGCAGCGTCCACGATCGTCACCGCAACCTCGTCGTTGCTGCGACAGGCACGGGCAAGACGGTCGTCGCTGCCCTCGACTACCGCGGACTCTGCGACGCGGCGGGGGAACAGCCGTCCCTTCTCTTCGTAGCCCACCGGCGCGAGATCCTCGAGCAATCCCTGCGCACCTACCGAGAGGTCCTCGCGGACGGAGACTTCGGCGAGCTGTACGTCGGGGGAGCCCGCCCGGAGCGTTGGCGGCATGTCTTCGCCAGTGTCCAGTCGCTCACAGCCTACGGAGTCACCAATCTTCCGAGGGATGCTTATGAGGTCGTGGTCATCGACGAGTTCCACCATGCGCAAGCCGCCACCTACAGGCGGATCCTCAACCACCTGCAGCCCCGGGAGCTGCTCGGTCTGACAGCCACTCCCGAGCGGACGGACGGTCTCGACGTCCGAGCCTTCTTCGACGGTCGCACTGCCGTGGAGCTCAGGCTCTGGGACGCCCTCGGTGCGGACCTCCTGTGCCCCTTCCACTACTTCGCCGTCGCGGACAACACCGACCTTCGCAACGTGACGTGGACGCGCGGACGTTACGACGAGCACGAGCTAGAGAACCTGTACACCGGCAACAACGCTCGTGCGCAGATCGTCGTGAAGCAGCTCCGTGACAAGGTCCTCGACCCGGGTGCGATGCGCGGGCTCGGGTTTTGCGTCGGCGTGGACCACGCGCGCTTCATGGCCGAGTCTTTCAACCAGGCGGGGATCCCGGCGCGGGCCGTCAGCGGCGACACTCCGCAGGGCGAACGCGAGCAAGCACTGCGAGACCTGCGGAGTCGGAAGGTCAACATCCTGTTCGCAGCGGACCTCTACAACGAGGGCCTCGACCTGCCCGACGTCGACACTGTTCTCTTCCTACGGCCTACCGAGAGTGCGACGGTCTTTCTGCAGCAGCTGGGACGTGGCCTGCGACGGACGCAGGACAAGGCGGTGCTCACCGTCCTGGACTTCGTCGGCTACCACCGCAAGGAGTTCAGGTTCGAACCGAAGCTGCGAGCGCTGACGGGCAGCACCCGGCGTGGCCTGGTCAAGGACATCGAGAAGGGCTTCCCCTTCCTGCCGGCCGGCTGCCAGATCGTCATGGACCGGCAGTCGCAAGCGATCGTCCTGGACAACATCCGGACGCAGATCTCCAACAGGTGGAGTCAGATCGTGGCCGAGCTGCGGTCCTACGGCGATCAGGAGCTGGGAACCTTCCTGGAGGAGTCGGGGGTCGAGCTGTCGGACATCTTGCGTCGGGGTTCCCACTCATGGACCAGGCTTCGTCGGGACGCCGGCCTCCCCAACCGTGGAGGCTCTCCCCTGGAGGACAAGTTGCTCAAGCGGATCCGCGCGTTCGCCCATGTCGACGACAGAGACCGCGCCGAGTCCTATGGTCACCTGCTCTCCGATGACTCGCCGCCGTTCGACGAGCTGTCTGCGGCGGAGCAGACGATGGCGCGGATGCTCTTCTTCTCCGTGTGGCCCGATGGTGGAGGCCATGACTCCTATACCGCCGGGTTGGACGCACTGAGAGCAGAGGAGGCGACCCGGGACGAGCTCCGCAGCGTCGTCGACCTGTCCTTCGACGCGGCGCGTCACCAGACCCCGGCGCTCTCGGGTCCACTCAGCGGCATCCCGTTGCGCGTCCACGCGCGGTATCAGCGGGAGGAGGTGCTCGCCGCCCTGGGCTACGCATCCCTGGAGAGGAGACCGAACTCGTTCCGCGAAGGAGTGCTGTATGCCGCGGACGTGAATGTCGACGCGTTCTTCGTGACTTTGAAGAAGTCAGAGGCCAACTACTCGCCGACGACGATGTATCGCGACTACCCGATCAGCCCCACGCTGTTTCACTGGGAGTCGCAGTCGACGACGTCGGTCGACTCCAAGACCGGGAAGCGGTACCTGCAAGGGGACAGCAACGTCCTGATCTTCGCCCGTGAGGAGCAGAAGGACGAGTTCGGGACCAGCCCCTACCTCTTCCTCGGCCCGGCCCGCTACCGGAGCCACACCGGTGACCGGCCCATCGCGATCACCTGGGAGCTCGAGCACTCGCTGCCGGCCGACTTCTTTGCTGCTGCAACGGTTGTCGCAAGCTGACGGCCCTCAAGCCTTCCTCAGCTGCTTCGCCGTCCGCTCCGCCCACCCGGAGTTCTCGTTGAGGGCGACCGTGCGACGGTGCTCGGCGAGCAGCTCGTACTTCTCAGGGGTGTCGTATGGCCGGGTGCCTGCAGCGAAAGCGAAACCGTGCTGTCGCATCTCCTCTGCGGCGCGGCGGTAGTCGACCCAGTTGGCCTGCCAGTGCCACAGCTGCTGCGCGCCGCCGAGCACGGTGATGAGGGCTCCCAACGACGCGGCGATCCACGCCTGTCGGGTGAGGGCGGCGGAGAGGGTGATCAGGGCGGCCGCAACGATGATGAGTGCCTGAGACGCCTGGTAGAGGACTCGAGCACGGCTCGCACTCACCGAGTAGTCGTGGAACTGCGCCTTGTACTCGAGCCAGGCGAGATGGTCCCGGGCGGTCTCGTCGCTCGGGTCGGGTAGCTCGTTCCGCATGGTGACGGTCTGCTGTGCCACGGGGAGAGGCTATCGCCGACGCTGCCAGCGGCACATTGTGGTGCAGCGGTCGCGGGGGAGTCAATGGGTCGAACTACTCATGGTGGTGCGTTTGATTCGTTCGCAGACTGGGTCGTGAGGCGCGCACGGCGCTGGAGGGACGACTCGGGAGACGGGGACAGGACGATGGCTGACGACGGCTCGCAGGTGGGCGGCAGGAACGACGGCGACGAGGCTCGACCGGACGCGGAGATGCCCTCCGGCCAGGTGGGGGACGACGACGACGAGTTCAGCATGCCGGGGGAGGTCGAGCCCGACGCGGCCAGCGGCATGCCCACGGACACCATGAGCGGGATGGACCACGAGGCCCCCGATGCGGTGGGCGCGGCCGGGTCGAGCGGCATGCCGTCGGGCGGCGTGGACTCCGGAGGGAGCGAGATGCCGTCGGGCGGCGGAGACATGGGGGCCGACGAGGCTCCGGAGCCGGTTGACGCGCACGCCGCCGCCGCCAACGCCGTCGGGGACACGGCCGAGCTGGAGGAGGTCGACGACGGCTACCGTTTCGGGTCCGGCGGTGACGAGCCGCCTGCTGAGTACTCCCAGGACATGTACGAGCCGGGGGTGGTGGCGGTCGAGTTCCTGGACCAGGTCCGCCCGGAGATCGTGGCCGGGGGTGGCGACAGCCCCCCGGAGATCGCCAGCGGAGGGGTCGACGACGTCTCTGAGCTGAACCAGATCCTGCGCGAGAACAACCTGGAGAGCGCCGAGTCGAGCTTCCTGGTCTCGGAGGAGCAGCTGGATGCCGACGCGCCGGGGGTTGATGCGGAGGGTGAGGACCTGCCCACGCTCGCCAACTTCGTCACGCTGCACTTCCCGGCGGCGGCGGACACCCGGGCGATCGCCGACCAGCTCGACGCGCTGCCGGAGGTCGCGCGCGCCATACCCATGCCCCGGGCACTCCCGCCGCTGTCCCCGCTGACCGAGCCCCTGGTGGGCAGCTCGTCGCAGCTGGTGGTCAACCCCGCGACGGGCATGCAGAACCAGTGGTACATCTTCCGGTGCGGCGTGAACCGTGCGTGGGCCAACTCGTCCGGGAACGGCGTGGTCGTCGCCGACATCGACTGGGGCTACCGCACCAGCCACCAGGACCTCGCCCCCCGGTTCGACATGAGCCGGGCCTTCAACTCCTTCGACGGCGGCACCAACGTCACCACCGGCGGGAGCGCCAGCCACGGCACCGCGGTCATGGGCATCGCCGGTGGCGCGGTCAACAACCTGGGTATGGCCGGCATCGCCCACGGGGCGAGCCTCTGGCCCGTGCAGGCCGACAGCGGGCCGGGCACCCCGCTGGGCGGCGACACGTGGGCGCGCGCGATCGACTGGGTGCGCACCACCAGCAGCGGAGGCCGGCGCAAGGTCATCATCCTGGAGGTGCAGACCGGGTCGTTCGGCAACTACGAGATGGTGCCCGCGGTCAACGCGGCCATCCGCACCGCCATCGCGGCCGGGGTCGTGGTGTGTGTCGCCGCCGGCAACGGGAACCGCGACGCTGGCCTGGACGACCAGGGCCGCGCCATCCCGGAGACGGGCTCGATCCTCGTCGGAGCCACCGAGTACCACGCCACGGAGAACCGTCGGGCCTCCTTCAGCAACTTCGGGCCCCGGATCACCGTCAGCGCGCCCGGTGACTCCGGCAGCGACCTGACCTGCGGGCAGGGCTCCAACACGGCATACCGCAACGGCTTCGGTGGGACGTCCGGCGCCACCCCGAAGGTGGCCGGCGTGGCGGCGCTCATGCTCGAGCTCAACCCGAGCCTCACCCACGGCGAGGCCCGCACCATCCTTCGAAACACCGGCACGGCGACCGTCACCGCGCCCGACCGGCCCATCGGCACCTTCCTCAACGCCGACGCCGCGGTCCGTGCTGCCGCACGACCCCGCGTGTCCGGGCCGGCCGTCTCGTGGGGCGCGAGCAGGCTCGACGTCTTCGGAATCGGGACCGACCGGGCGACTTACCACAAGTGGTGGGGCGGCTCCTGGGGTCCCTCGCTCACCGGCTACGAGTACCAGGGCGGCGTGTGCACCAGCCGTCCCGAGGTCGCGTCGTGGGGCCCGAACCGGCTGGACGTGTTCGTGCTGGGCACGGACCGTGCGCTCTACCACAAGTGGTGGAACGGCAGCTCGTGGGGACCTTCGCTCACCGGGTGGGAGAGCCTCGGCGGGGTGTGCACCAGCCCGCCCAAGGTCGTGTCCTGGGGCCCGAACCGGCTGGACGTGTTCGTGCTGGGGACCGACCGGGCGCTCTACCACAAGTGGTGGGACGGGAACTCCTGGGGACCCTCGCTCACCGGGTGGGAGCGGATGGGCGGCATCTGCACCGAGCCGCCCGAGGTGGTCGCCTGGGGTCCCAACCGGCTCGACGTGTTCGTCGTCGGCACGGACAAGGCGCTCTACCACAAGTGGTGGAACGGCAGCTCCTGGGGACCGTCGCTGACCGGCTACGAGCGCCAGGGCGGGGTCTGCACCAGTCCCGCCAAAGCCGTCGCCTGGGGACCCAACCGGTTGGACGTGTTCGTGCTCGGGACTGACAAGGCGCTCTACCACAAGTGGTGGAACGGCAGTTCGTGGGGACCCTCGCTGACCGGCTACGAACGCCAGGGTGGGGTCTGCACGAGTCCGCCCGAGGCGGTCGCCTGGGGCCCGAACCGCTTGGACGTCTTCGTGCTCGGCACCGATCGGGCGCTCTACCACAAGTGGTGGAACGGCAGTTCGTGGGGACCCTCGCTCACCGGCTACGAGCGCCAAGGCGGGGTCTGCACGTCCCCGCCGCGGGTCGTGAGCTGGGGCCCGAACCGGCTCGACGTGTTCGTGCGCGGGACCGACCGGGCGCTTTACCACAAGTGGTGGAACGGCAGTTCGTGGGGCCCCTCGCTCACCGGCTACGAGTATCAGGGCGGCGTGCTCACCGACTTTTGATCACCCGTCGCGCGCCTCTTCGCCAGCGGGCGGGCCGCAGAAACTCGCGGCCCGCCTTCCGGCGCGCCCAGCGTTAGGGGGCGGGCCGCGGGAAGAACGAGCGACACGTGCGCCTTGCACCACTGCGCACACCGCGCGGCCCTCGAGGAGACGGACCCCCCCATGCCAGAGCAGCAGACCATCGTCATCACCGGCGCCAGCGACGGCATCGGGGCCGCAGCCGCCCGCCAGCTGAGCGCGCACGGTCACCGCGTGGTCGTCGTGGGGCGCTCGCCGGAGAAGACCGCCGCCGTCGCGGCGGAGGTAGACGCGCCGTTCCACGTCGCCGACTTCGCGGACCTGGCCCAGGTGCGGGCCCTCGCGGCCGAGCTGCTCACGGCATACCCGCGCATCGACGTGCTCGCCAACAACGCGGGCGGCATCTTCACGCAGGAGACGACGGTCGACGGGTTCGACAAGACGTTCCAGGTCAACCACCTCGCGCCGTTCCTGCTCACCCACCTGCTCATGGACCGCCTGCTCGAGTCCGGGGCGAAGGTGATCCAGACCTCCAGCGTCGGCCATCGCCTGTTCGGGAAGATCGACCTGGACGATCTGGACAACAGCCGGGGCTGGACTGCGAACAAGGCCTACGGCGACGCCAAGCTGGCCAACGTGCTCTTCACCAAGGAGCTCCACCGCCGTTACGCCGACCGGGGTGTCACCGCGGCCGCCTTCCACCCCGGGGGCATCGCCACGAACTTCGCCAACGACACCTCCAGCGTCATGCGGTTCGCCTACCACACCCCGCTCAAGCACCTGATGACGAGCGTGGAGACCGGCGGGCAGCGGCTCGTCTGGCTCGCCGAGGGCACGCCGGGGGTCACCTGGCGCTCGGGCGAGTACTACGAGAAGAACAAGCCCGGCAAGGTGAACCCGCAGGTCCACGACGAGGCCCTGGCCCGCGGACTGTGGGACCGCAGCGAGGACATGCTTGCGCTGGGCGTCACCGGGCGGTAGTTCCGCTCAGGACGGGTGGGGCGGGCCCGCCCCGGCTAGTCTGCGGCCCATGACCCCGACCGCGACGCAGCGCATCCCGCGCCGGGCCGTCGCCGGCTACGCCGCGGGCAGCGTCGGCACGGGCGGGTTCGCGACCCTGCCGGGGCTGGTCCTGGCCTACTACCTCACCGACACGCTGGCCGTCCCGGCGCTCCTGGCCACGCTGGTGGTGGTCGTCCCGAAGGTCTGGGACGTCCTCATCGACCCGGCCGTCGGTGCGCTGAGCGACCACGAGGCCAGGGACCGCGGCACGCGCACCCGGCTGATGACGGTCGGTGCGGTGACCCTGCCGGTCGGCTTCGTCGGGATGTTCGCCGTCCCGGAGGGTCTGTCGCCGGCCCTGGCCGCCGGCTGGGTGACGGTGTGCTTCCTGCTGGCCACGACGTCGTTCAGCCTGTTCCAGGTCCCCTACATCGCCCTGCCCGCGGACCTGACAGACAGCTATGCCGAGCGGACCCGGCTCATGGGCTGGCGGATCGCGGTCCTCGCCCTCGCCATCCTGCTCGTCGGCGCCGGTGGCCCGGCGGTGCGCGACGCAGCGGGCGGTGGCGTCGCCGGCTACCTGCTCATGGGCGTCGTCGTCGCGGCCATGCTGCTCGGGGGAATGCTCGGCACGGTCCTCGGGGTGCGCGGCCACCGGTCCGTCCCTCATGGTGCGGTGGCCACGGACGCCGGCATCAGGAGCAGCGCCCTGCGTGGCTACCGCGAGGGGCTCACCGCCCTCCGGGACGTGCCGGCATACCGCGTCCTGCTCGTCGTCTTCGTGCTCCAGGCGGTCGCCACGGGGATCATGCTGGCCACCGCCCAGTACGTCGCGACCTACACCCTGGGCCAGCAGTCCGCCCTGACCTTCATCTTCGTCGCCCTCGTCGCGCCGGCGCTCCTCGTCATGCCCCTGTGGACGCGGTATGCCGCACGGCACGGCAAGCCCCGGTCGCTCGCGCTCGCGTCGGTGCTGTTCGCGGTTGCCGCGCTCAGCATGGTCGCGCTGGTGTGGGCCCCGGGTGCCTGGCTCTACCTGCCGGTCAGCCTCGCCGGCATCGCCTACGCCGGGATGCAACTCTTCCCGCTCGCCATGCTGCCGGACGTCATCACCTCCGCGGGCCGCGGCAGGGGCGGGGCGATGAGCGGGCTCTGGACCGCGGCGGAGACCGGGGGACTGGCGCTCGGTCCGGGGATCGTGCTGCTGCTGCTCAGCGTCACCGGCTTCCGGTCGAGCGCCGCCGACACGGTCGTGACCCAGCCCGACGCGGCGCTCGCCGCGATCGTCGTCGCGTTCTCGGTGGTGCCCGCCGTGCTCGTCGGCGTGAGCCTGCTGGTCCTGCGGCGTTACCAGGAGCCCTCACCCGTCGCCGTCGAGCAGATCAAGGATCCCGTATGACGTGCCCGTCCGAGCCCACCTCCCCGGGCCCCGACGAGATCCCGCTCGACACGGACGGGGTGCTCGCGCGGCTCGCCGCCTACCGGGAGCACGACGCCCCCACCCACGGCGGCCGGGTGCTGTCCTACGTCTACGACAGCGGGCTCGCCGCGCTCGACGAGCTGGCCGCACGGGCGGCCCGCGAGGTCCAGGCGGTCAACGGGCTGGACCCCACGACCTTTCCGTCCGTCGCCCTGATGGAGGGGGACCTGGTCACCTTCGGACGGGAGATCCTGCACGGCCCGGACGCCGTCGGCTCCGTCACCTCCGGCGGCACCGAGAGCTGCCTGCTCGCGGTCAAGGCTGCGCGGGAGGCCTGGCGGGAGCGACACCCGGGGAGCACGGCTCGACCGACGATCTTGCTGCCGCAGACGGCTCACGCCGCTTTCCACAAGGCCGCCCACTACCTCGACCTGGACGTCGACGTCGTCCCCGTGGACCCCGCGACCGGCACCCTGCCGGCCACCGCCATCACCCAGCGCCTGGGCGAGGCGACGGCCCTCGTCGTGGTGAGCGCACCGGCATACCCCCACGGGGTGCTCGACCCCGTGGCGGAGGTGGCGGCCGCCGCCCGGGAGGCCGGGGTCCCGTGCCACGTCGACGCCTGCATCGGCGGGCTCGTGCTGCCGTTCTGGGAGGCCGCGGGCGGCGGGCCGGTGCCGCCGTGGGACTTCCGGGTTCCCGGCGTGACGAGCATCTCCGCTGACCTGCACAAGTACGGCTACGCCCCCAAGGGCAGCTCGCTCCTGCTCTTCGCCGACCGCGCGCTGGACCGGGCGCGCTACTTCGCCCTCACCGACTGGCCCGGCTACCCGGTGGTGAACCCCACCGTGCTCGGGTCCCGCTCCGCGACCTCCCTCGCCGCCGCGTGGGCGGTCACCAGCGCGCTCGGAGTGCAGGGGTATGTCGAGCTGACCCGGCGCCTCGTCTCGGCCACGGCGGCGGTGCGCGCCCGCGTCGACGGGATCCCCGGCCTGCGCGTGCTCGGCGACCCGACCGGCCCGCTGATGGCGGTCGTCGCCGACGAGTCTGCGGCGGGGGAGGACCGGGTCGACCCGCACCTGTGGGCCGCCGCGGTCGCTAGGAGGGAGTTCGTGCTGCAGGGCCAGCCGGGCCTGACCCAGGCCGACGGGTCCGTCCTGCCGCGGTCGACCCACCTCACGGTCACCCCCGTCACCGACCAGGTGCTGGGCGAGCTGCTCGAGGCGCTTCGTGCGGGGGCCGACGACGTGCGTGGGCAGGCGTCGGGCGGTCCTGGTGGCGGGGACGCCGGTGGGTCGGACCCAGCGCCTAGGGAGTCGTCCTTGCCCGACCCGACCGAGCTGGCGAGAGCCGCGCGGGAGGACGGCGAGCTGGACCTGACGGCGGTGCTCGCCCTCATTGAGACGCTGCCCCGGGACGTGAGCGCCCGGATGCTCGTCGAGTTCCTCGCTGCGTTCACCGAGCCACGGCCCGGGCGCGACCGGACGCTCAGCTGACGCCGTCGATCAGCTCGCGGAGGGCCGACACGTGGCCGCTCAACGCGAGGCGTCCTGCCTTGGTCAGGGCGATCCAGGTGGAGCGACGACCGTCGAACACTCCCTTGCGGCGATCGACGTAGCCCGCGCCCTCCAGCGCCCCGAGGTGCTTGGAGAGGACCGAGTCGCTGACGTGCAGGGCGTCGCGGATCGATGCGAACTCTGCCTCCGTCACGGGAGCCAGCATCGTCATCAGCCTGAGTCGACTCGGCGCCACGAGGTGCTCGTCGAGCTCGGCCATCAGCTGACCAGCACGAGAACCGCGAGCCCTGCCAGTGCCACCACCACCATGGTGGCCTGCACCGCCATCGGCTCCGCGCTCCAGGAGCGGTCAGGATCTCGGCGCTGGCGGCTCAGCCAGCTGCGCCCCGCGACCGAGTACGCAGCCCCGCCAGCGACCGCTGCGGCGGCGACCAGCCACCACTGCTCGGCGAAGGCCGCCCACGTCGCGGCTCCGAGGGCGACCACGTAGGTCCCGGAGGCGAGGGCGCCCGTCCCGAGCACGACATGCCTGGCGAAGCCGGCCACCCACACGCCGCTCAGGCGGCGCACCACCCAGAGCTGGACGGCGGCGCCCACCACGAAGATCGCGAGACCGACACCGATGATCCAGAGCTGCTGTCGGGCGAACCCCGTCGCGACCACGCCGATGTGCACCGCGATCACGAGACCCAGCGCCACCAGGAACCTTCTCGACGGACCGATCCTGCCGGCCAGCGCCATGCGGTCTGCCTCAGCCTCGCGGAGAGCTGCCGCCGCCCGGTCGGGGCCCCACTCTGTGTTTTCCATGCTGGAAAGTCTAGACCACAGTTTCCAGCTTGGAAAGTGGTCCCTTGTCTTGCACGCAGAGTGCAGTATGGTGCACGCGTGAACGATGACGCGGCCGCGCTCGCGGCGACGATCGGCGGGCGGGTGCGCCACGAGCGCCAGGACCGCCGGTGGACGCTCGACCAGCTCGCCGAGGCCGCGGGGTTGAGTCGCCGGATGGTGGTCAACGTGGAGCAGGGCTCGGCGAACCCCAGCGTCGGCACGCTGCTGCGGCTCAGCGACGCGCTCGGGATCGGGCTGCCCGCGCTCGTCCAGCCTCCAGAACGAGCCCTCGTCACCGTCACCCGGTCCGGCGAGGGGGCGGCGCTGTGGACCAGCCCGAACGGCGGCTGCGCGGTGCTCGTCGCCGGCACCCGCCCACCCGACGTCCTCGAGCTGTGGGACTGGACGCTGGCGCCCGGTGACGCACACACGAGCGCGGCGCACGCCGCCGGCACGCACGAGCTGCTGCACGTCCTCGAGGGCGAGGTCGTGATGGAGATCGACGGCGCCACCCACATCCTGACCACGGGCGACGCTGCGGGCTTCGCCGGCGACGTCCCGCACGCCTACCGCAACGAGAGCGTCATACCCGCCCGCTTCTCCCTGGCCGTCCTGGAGCCAGGGGTCGGGACCACCGCCATAGGAAGACCGCGATGACCACCCCCCGCACGCCCGAGGACCTGCTGGCGGGCGCCAGCGTCGACGAGGCGGTGTTCGCGCTGCGGCCGGACTACCGCGCGCTGCTGGTCGTCGTCGACGGGATCGCCCCGGCCGTCAGCGACGACGCCAGCGAGGCTCTGCTGGTCGCCGCCGAGGAGTCGGCACGTGCGTTGCTGGCCGAGCGTCCGGTCGAGGAGCTCCCGCACGTGGAGGCGTGGCGCGCGGCATACCGGGCCTTCGGCGCCAAGCCGCAGCGCACCCGCAACAGCCTCGAGGCGCTCACCCGCCGCGCGCCCGCGGGGCTGCCGCGCGTGAACCGGCTCACCGACGTCTACAACGCCGTGTCGGTCCTGCACCAGGTGCCGCTGGGCGGGGAGGACCTCACGAGGTATGCCGGTCCGCCGCGGCTCGTGCGCGCCACCGGTGCCGAGCCGTTCGACACCGCGGCCGATGGGGCCGGCGTGGTCGAGCACCCGGAGGTCGGCGAGGTGGTGTGGTGCGACGACGCCGGGGTGACCGGCCGCCGGTGGAACTGGCGCCAGGCCCGGCGCACCCAGCTGCACGACGGCACGACGACGGCCCTGTTCATCCTCGACGCGCTCGACCCGATGAGCGGCGAGGCGCTGGAGGCGGCTGCGGAAGACCTCGTGGCGCACCTCGCGCCGGAGGGGTCGGGCGTGCGGACGTGGCGGCGGACGCTGCGGCCCGGGGACAACGCGGGCGGAGGAGGAGTGACGTGCTGATCCTTCCGTGGGACGCGGCGCTCGACGAGGCGGAGTGGCGGGAGTGGCTGGCCGGGCGTGAGGCGTTCGGGGTCCTGGTCGTCAACAACCTGGACCCGGCGCGAGCGCCGATCGTGGTGCCGACGCACTTCACCGTCGGGGAGGGCGAGCTGCTGCTGCACCTGGCTCGGCCGAACCCGGTGTGGACGCACCTGGAGGCGGCGGCGGAGGTGGCGCTGACCGTGATCGGCGACTACGCCTCCGTGCCGGGCCACTGGCGCGCCAAGCCTGGCGTGCCGGAGGAGGAGGGGGTGCCGACGAGCTACTACGCGACGGTGCACTTCCGCTGCCGGCCCACCGTCGTCGACGACCCGCAGGCCAAGGCCGACATCCTCACCGCGCAGCTGGCCGACGTGCAGCCCGAGGGGCGGCACGCGGACGTGGCGGTCGGGCAGGCGCCGTACGGCCGGATGCTGTCCGGCATCCGCGGCGTGCGGCTCGAGGTGCTCGGGGTCGACGCGAAGTTCAAGTACGACGACGACAAGCCGGTCGAGCACCGGGAACGGGTGACCGAGGAGCTGCGGCGACGCGGTCGGGGTCTGGACGCCGGCGCGGCGGCCCAGCAGGAGAGGCGGCTGGCGCGGGCGGCCCCGACGATCAGCTCCGAGGAAGGACCGTGAGCACCCGCGCGATGTGGTCGCGGAACTCCTGCATGAAGTCGGTGAGGATCTTCTTCAGCTCCTCGTCCTTGACCGTGCCGTCGTCACCGTAGGCCTCGGGGTTGAACTGGATGTAGGCCTCGGGGGCCGTCATCTGGCGGGCGTTGCAGAAGCTGAGGATCGACCGGAGGCCCTGCTGTGCCACGGCGGTGCCGATCCCGCCGGGGGAGGCACCGATCACTCCGGCCGGCACGTGGTCGAACGAGTTCTCGCCGTAGGGCCGCGAGGCCCAGTCGATCGCGTTCATGAGGGCGCCGGGGATCGAGCGGTTGTACTCGGGCGTGACGAACAGGACGGCCTGCGAGCCGGCGATCGCCTCCTTCAGCGCCGTCGCCTCGGCGGGGTAGGCGGTGTCGAGATCGCGGTTGTAGAGCGGCAGGTTGTCGATGCGGATCTCGGTGAACTCCAGGTCCTCGGGCGCCACGCTGATCAGCGCCTCGGCGAGCGTGCGGTTGATCGACTCCGACGACAGGCTTCCGATGAGGTAGCCGACCTTGTACGCCATGGTGTCCTCCTGTGCAGGGATGCGCCCGACCCGGGTCACCCTCCCACCTTGGCAGACGCGGGTCAGCCGCGCGGGGGTGACTGGACCGCGTCGGCCAGACGGGAGAGCAGGTCGGCGAGGGCGGAGACGTCGTGGGCCGGCCAGTCCGCCAGGACGCTGCCGAGGAACCGGTGCCGGTGGCTCCGGGCCTCGCTGACCATCTGCTGGCCCGTCGTCGTGAGAGCAAGCGCGGTGCGCCGGGCGTCGTGCGCGGACGGGCGGCGGTCGACCGCGCCCGACCGCACTGCCCGGTCGACGAGGCGGCTGGCGGTGGACGGGGCCACGTCGAGACGCGCGGCGACGGCCGCGACGCTCACCTCGTCCTCGGGCTCCGGCGAGCCCTCCTCCGAGCCCAACCGGTGCAGCGTGTCGGCCACCAGGATCGTGGACAGCTCCACGCCCGGCCACCGGAGCTCGTCCACGTGCCGCGAGGTCGGCCCCGACCAGAGCCGGCGCAGCCGGATGACAGCGTCGTCGAGGCGGGGGAGGTCCGCGGGCTCAAGCATCCGTGCAGCGTACATGTAAGATCCATGTACTCTGCATACATGCAGCCTGTCCTGGTCACCGGTGCCTCCGGCAACGTCGGCGCCCACCTCGTGCGCCTCCTTCTCGAGGCGGGCGATGAGGTCCGAGCGGCCGCCACCTCCCCCTCCGGTGACGACCGGGCGAATCCAGCGGGTCTGACGACGGTGCGCTTCGACTTCACCGACCCTGCGACCTGGGACGACGCGTTCACCGGGGTGCATCGGATGTTCCTGCTGCGCCCTCCGCACCTCGGCCGGCCGAAGCGCGACCTGATCCCCGCGCTCCGACGGGCGGAGGCGCTCGGGGTGCAGCACGTCGTCTTCCTCTCCTTGCAGGGGGCTGAGCGGAACCGTCTCGTGCCGCACGCCGCCGTGGAGCAGTGGCTGCGCGCGTCGTCGCTGTCGTGGTCCTTCGTCCGAGCCTCCTTCTTCATGCAGAACCTCACCGGCACGCACGGCGCCGACCTGCGCGAACGGTCGCAGATCGTGGTGCCGGCCGGCCGGGGCGCGACGGCCTTCGTCGACGCGGCCGACGTGGCGGCCGTGGCGGCGGCCTGCCTCCTCGACCCCGACGCTCACGCGCAGAGAGCCTGGACGCCGACAGGACCGGCGGCGCTCACCTACGACGAGGTCGCCGCCGTGCTGAGCGAGGAGCTCGACCGGCCCGTCCACTACGCGCGGCCGGGACTGCTCCGGTACGCCCTGCACGCGCGGCGCGCCCTGCGCATGCCGCTGGGCATGGTCGCGGTGACCTCGGCCATCTACACCTCGGCCCGCCTTGGGCTCGCTGCGGGCCTCACCGCCGACGTCCAGGAGGTGACCGGTCGCCCGCCGGCCACCTTCCTGGAGTTCGTGCTCCGCGAGCGCGACGACGGGTCGCTCAGCCCCGCGGCCAGCGCCACGCGAGGACCGTGATCACGATGAGCAGGGCCACTTCGACGGCGCGGGCACTGAGGTGCCCCTGCCGGTCGTGGTGATGACAGTTCTCGACCGCGGCGACGCTCTGGCCGGAGCCGGGTGGGCGGTGTCAGGCAGCCAGCCGCGTCGCCACCTCGACCACGGTGCGCTCGCGGTGCACGTCGCGGTCGACCGGCTCTCCGGCATACGCCCCCGCGACGGGTTGCACCATGATCTCGGTGACCCCGAACCTCTCGGCCAGCGCGCGCGCCTGCTCGGCGACCTCCTCGGCGGTCCCGACGAGCCACGGGTCGGTCACCGCGTCGAACGTCGACCGGGGGAGCGGAAGCGGCGCTTCGACCGCCTCGTCGACGGTCATCAGCGGCCGGCGCTTCATCGGTCCGGGCACCAGCAGGCTTGCCATCATGTGCTGGAACGGCAGCGCCAGGCGTCGCGCCTCCTCGCTGGTGTCGGCGACGACGGCGTTGACGGTGAGGAAGGTCTCCGGCTCGCCCTCCCCGGCCCAGGTCGAGCGGTAGAGCTCGAGTGCCTCGGCGGTCCCGCGACCGGCGAAGTGGTGGGCGAAGACGTAGGGCAGCCCGAGCTGGGCGGCCAGTCGCGCCGAGTAGTCCGAGGAGCCGAGCAGCCACACGGGCGGGGCCTCCTGCGCGTGCGGCGTCGCGACCACCTCGTGCTGGCGCGAGCCGATCTGCACGGCCGCCCCGTCTGTCGACATGAACGCCATGACCTGCTGGACATAGTCCGGGAAGCGTTGCACCGCATCGGAGTCCGACGCCCCGGCGCGGAGCGCCCAGCTGGTGACCGGGTCGGTCCCCGGCGCACGACCGATGCCCAGGTCGATGCGACCCGGGTAGGCCGCCTCGAGCAGCGCGAACTGCTCTGCCACCACGAGCGGGGCGTGGTTGGGGAGCATGACGCCGCCGGAGCCGACGCGCATCCGCGTGGTCGCCGCGGCGATCAGGGCGATCGCCACCGGGGGACTGGTCGAGGCCACCGACAGGGTGTTGTGGTGCTCGGCCAGCCAGTAGCGCCCCACCCCGGCCTCGTCCGCCGCCCGCGCCAGCGAGCGGGCGGCGCCCAGCGCCTGGGCGGTGGTCTGCCCGGTGCGCACCGGGAGGAGGTCGAGCACGCCTACAGTGATGGGTGACATGTCCTCCACTGTAGGTCGGTCTGGCTCGCGGACCTGCAACCCGGTCACGGGGACTGCCCCGGGCCCGCAGGTGTTCCGCGGAACACCTTCTTCCTGCGGCTACGCCGGCACCTTCGTGTGCCCGCGGTCGAGGGTCGGGCGCGCGGCCCCGCGCCGGGCGAGCAGGAGAAGAGCGAGCAGCAGCGCGTCGACCGCCAGGAAGACGACGCCCTCCGGCTCGTCGTAGAGCGGGATCTTGAGGAGCGTGACCACCATCCCGAACGTCACGGCCGCCAGTCCGACCATGGTCCTGCGCGAGACGGGCAGGCCGGGCCAGAGTGCGAAGACGAGCTTGAGGGCGAAGCCGATGAGCATGATCCCCACGACCGGGACGTCGACCGACGGCCCGAGCCAGACCGCCTCCTCGGGAGCCACGAAGAGGAAGAAGGACGCGCCCGCCAGCTGCACGACGCCCATCAGGCCCGCGAGCACGCGCGCAGCGAGGAGCGCCTTCGTGCTCGTCCCGCTCCCCTGTGGCCGGCCCCGCATCACACGAGTATGGAACTGGCTCGATGCGCGGTCAATGGCCCGTCACCGTCCCGACGGCCGCTCGCGCGACGGCGCCGAGGGTGAAGGCGCCCGACGGTGACCCCACCTGCGCGAGGTATGCCGTGCGCAGCGCCCGCTGCGCGTCCCGGGAGAGGGTGGCGAGGTGGGCGCCCGCCGGGCCGGTGCCCAGCGTGAGCGTCGACCACAGCTCGTCGAAGCTGTCGTAGCGCGACCCGACCTGCAGCTCGGTCTCGGCCACGTCCTCGAGTCCCGCGTCGGTGAGAAGCTGCGAGAGCTCGCCGCTGTGACCGCAGGGCCATCGCCGCAGACGTTCCGGCACCTGCCCGTCGACCTCGCGGACGGCGTCGGAGAACGCGGTGAGCATCCGCATCCCGCCGGTCGAGTCCCAGACGCAGGCGGCCACCCGACCGTCCGGCGCCACGACGCGTCGCATCTCGCTCAGCGCCCGCGGGGCGTCGGTGACGAAGTGCAGCACGAGCTGGGCGACGGCCAGGTCCAGGGATCCGTCGTCGTAGGGCAGGTCCTCGGCCGTGCCCGCACGAAGGTCGACCCCGGGGTGCCGGGCCCGGCACGCCTCCAGCAGCGGCGAAGGGTCGCAGCCCGTCACGCGGTGGGCGCCGAGCCGACGCACCAGCTCGCCCGTGAGCGCCCCCGTCCCGCACCCGACGTCGAGCGCGCGCTGCCCGGGCGTCACGCCGGCCACGTCCGCGAAGAGCGGGGCGAGCGGCACGGCATACCTGCCCATGAAGGCGTCGTAGGCGTCGCCGCCGGCCGTGAAGGTGGCGGCCCCCTCGGTGGGACTCACGGGGTCGTGCCCAGCGTGAGCACGTTGGTGAGTCTCTCCCGGAGGCCACCGAAGGCGTCGAGCAGGCCCATGACAGCAGTGTCAGCCCAGCGATGCCGTCGACGCTAGGGGCAATTCTGCCGATGCGACGAAGCCGGTCGACGTGGTGGGAGCTCGGTGTCAGAGCACGTAGCGGGCGATCAGCGAGTCGAGCTTGCGCACGTCGATGCCCTTGCCGAGGTTGACCTTGACCTGGCCGGCTCGGGTCCACAGCTCCATCTCGGCGTTGTAGTCGAGGAAGCCCGAGGCGTTCTCTGAGGACCACATGTTGATCGAGGAGTAGGGCAGCGAGTAGATCTCGACCTTCTTGCCACGAAGGCCCTGGGCGTCACGCACGATGAGCCGCTTGGTGGTGAAGATCGCCGAGTCCCGGAAGGTCTTGTAGGCAGCGACCGCCTCCTCGCCAGGCACCATGAGCGCCTCGACGTCCTTCGGGATCGGGCACTCGGCGACGAGCGTCCAGGTCAGGATCGGTGCAGATTCCACAGGTTCCCCTCTCGGTGTGGCGAGCTCGGTGCTCGCGCTGCAGGTCTATCACGGTCCAGGCACGGTCCTCCGCAAGCGATCGGGTGCGGAGGACCTGCGGTCGGTGCCCGTGCACGGAGGCGGTGGTGCTTCAGACCGCATACCTCGCCGGCCACGACGGCAGCCACGCCTGCCCGTCCGGCTCCTTGCCGAGGGGCGTGAGCATCGAGGTCAGCGCCAGGTCGGTGGCCAGGGCGTCGCATGCCCACGCCAGCTCGAGGCGGGCCGCCCCGAGCTGGAGCATCGGGGTGCTGCCGTGGCGGGCGCCGACCAGCGCGCCGACGACGGCGGAGGTCGACTGCTTGTCGGAGGAGAAGCTGGCCAGCGCCATCGCGAGCAGGAGCTGGTCGGGCTCGGGGTGGGACAGCACGACGTAGACGGCGGCGGCGAGCACCGACAGCGCCGAGCGGTCGGGGGCCAGCTCGGCGAGCTGGCCGGGGTCCTGAGGGTCGGTGGCCGCGGCCATGATCGCCGTGCCGACGCGCGTCTTCAGCAGCTCGCCGCCCTCGGGGACGTGCGCGTCGAGCACGTCGAGCCAGCCGGCGTCGAGGGGGACCGACCGGTCCGCGCCGCGTGCGGCGAGCAGTGCACCGACCACGGCCACCGGGCCGACCAGGGGATGACCGTGCGTGGCACCGGCCAGCTCCGGGACCGGCCACACGAACCCCGGCCCGTGGAGCGCGACGAGCACCGCGAACGGCAGCGTCCGCACCAGGGCGTGCGCGCCGAGGCTGCGGTGCCCCGCGGCCGTCAGCGCGGCCGGTCCGTGCCGCAGCACGCGGACCGTCGCGGGCGCGTTGCCCCGGCGCACGGCATACGCGGGCAGGGTGGTCAGCAGGCTCCGGGACGCGTCGCGGCTGGGAGCGACCCCGGGGATGCCCTGGGCGGTCGCCCAGCGGCGCAGCGCCTCGAGGTTCTCGTGCGCCCAGTCGTGGTCGAGCTGGCGCCCGGCTCGCTCGAGCGTGCGGACCAGGCCCTCGGTGGTAGCGAGCGTGAGCTGGGTCGCCACGCCGCCCGGCAGCACAGGAGCGGTGCTGGTCAGGTGGTCGGCGGCGTCGCCGAGCGCGATGCCGTGGTGGATGCCGCGCGAGATCTCCACGACCTTGGCGAGGCGGGCGGCGGACTGGATGTCGTCGGTCATCGCTGGGCTTCCTTCCAGAGCAGGCCGCCGTCGACCTCGCGGCCGAGGGCGGTGGTGATCTCGGCGACGGCGGTGTCGACGTCGAGGCCCCGTGTGCGCAGGTAGCGCAGCGCTACCGCCGGGGTGCGGTGGTGCGCGGCGACGCAGTGGAGCAGGACGCGGCGGCCCTCGGCGCGCAGCTGGGCCACGTCACGAGCCGCCTCGTCGAGCAGCCAGACCAGGTGCTGGTTGCCGACCGGGTCGTCGCTGTCGACGAGCCAGACCTCGGCATGGTCCGCGGGAGCGACCCCGGGCGGGGCGAACTCCTCGGTGCCGAGCCGGCAGAGCGAGACGACGGCGTCGACACCCAGCTCGCGGGTGCGGGACAGGTCGGCGAACGTGCCGAGCAGGACGTCCGGGTCGGACGCCAGGGGCGCGGCGAGCGGGCGCTCGCTGCCGGTGTCCATCCGCACGGCCGACGGCCAGCTCTGCGGTGCCTCGGGACCCTGCCGGGCGGTGCGCAGGGCCAGGTGGACGAGGTCGCGGGCGCGCAGTCCGGGCCAGCCGTGGACCGCGCGGGTCCAGGCGAGGGGGAGGGCGCTGACGCCGTACCGCGCGCCCAGCAGACCGCCCGCGATGGCCGCGACAGTGTCCGTGTCGTGACCGATCCCGATCGCGGTATGCAGTGCCGCGCGGAGGTGGTCCGGGCCCGGGTCGGACGTGGGCAGGGTGTGGTGGATCGACGCCCAGGCCGCCTGGAGCGCGGTGACCGTGTAGCCGTTGCCGGTGAAGGTCGACGGGTCGTCCTGCTCGGCCCGGTCGATCGTCTCGGTCCAGAAGCCCTGGTGCTCGGCGGGGAGGAGGTCGAGGCCGCCACGGAGGTCCAGCACGCCGTCGACGACCGCGCGGCGCACCGCCTCGGACCACAGCACGCACGAGTCGCCGGCCAGCGGGTCGTGGTGGGTGAGCGCGGCGACGGCACGGGCGGCCCGGGCGGTGGCGTCGCGGTCCGCGAGCCGGGTCAGGCCGACGACGGCGGTCCGCATGAGCGCCCCGTTGCCGGCCGTGCGGCCGGAGCGCTCGTGGAGACGACGGGCGGCGTCGGTCATCACGGCGTGGGGGCGGCCGTCCCCGGCGTGGCGCAGGGTGGAGTGCAGGACCGCGCTGGTCTGCGAGCCGATGTCGGCCGGGCCGTCGGCGAGCCAGCGCAGGAAGCCCTTTGCGACCGCGTCGAGGGCGGCAGGGGTCGTGAGGTCCTGGCCCGTGGCGGAGACCCGGGCGATGCAGGCCGCCATCTGGGTGTCGTCCGACCACTCGCCGGGTGCGTAGCTGCCGAGGCCGCCGCCGACCATCTGCGGGCCGGTGACGGGGTCGAAGCGGCGCGACGCGAACTCGTAGGGGACGCCGAGGGCGTCGCCGCAGGCCTGGCCGAGCAGCACGCCGGCGGCGCGGTCGGTCCGGGGAGAGGAAAAGTGCATGGTGCCTCCCGGGGTCGAGCGGTTTATGTCCTGCTGACAGTGAATACCCTCGGCGGATATCATGTCAAGTAGACGCAAACGATGTACCCTGAGCGGGTGACGACGAAGAAGAGCCGCGAGACCGCATACCCGCCCTTCGCCGTGGCGATCGACCTCGTGGTGCTGAGCATTCTCGACGGGGTGTTCTCCGCCCTGCTCGTGCGCCGGGGCGGGTCCACGCACGGCGGGATGTGGGCGCTCCCCGGCGGTTTCGTGCACATCGACGAGGACCTCGAGGACGCGGCCCGTCGCGAGCTGCGCGAGGAGACCGGGGTGGAGGTCGAGGCGCGGCTGGAGCAGCTGGCGACGTACGGGCACCCGGACCGTGACCCGCGCCAGCGCGTCGTGTCCGTCGCCTACCTCGCGGTGGGGGCGGACCTGCCGCACGAGGTGCGCGGGGGCACGGACGCCGTGAACGCGCGGTGGTGGCCGGTCGAGGAGGCGACGCGGCTGGAGCTGGCCTTCGACCACCCGACGATCCTGGCCGACGGGGTCGAGCGGGCGCGGGGCAAGCTGGAGTACACCGACCTGGCGCTGAGCTTCTGCCCACCGCGGTTCACCATGCCCGAGCTGCAGGGCGTCTACGAGGCGGTGTGGGGGCGGCCGCTCGACCCGCGCAACTTCACGCGGAAGGTGACGCGCGCCGAGGGGTTCGTGCGGGAGACGGGGCAGGAGCGCAGGGGCGAGCGTGGGCGGCCGGCCCGCCTGTTCACGGCCGGCGGGGCGGCGGCGCTCGTGCCGCCGATGATGCGTGACTGAGGCGGCCTACTCTTGCGGCACCACAGACGGGAGACCTGATGTTCGAGCTCGACCCCACCGCCTCCGAGCCACCCTTCGCCCAGCTCCGCGAGCAGATCACCGACCAGGTGGCCAGCGGCGAGCTGCGCTCGGGGGACAAGCTTCCGACCGTGCGCGGCCTCGCGCTCGACCTGGGGATCGCCCCGAACACGGTCGCCCGTGCCTACCGCGAGCTGGAGGCCGACGGCCTGCTCGTCGGGCGGGGCCGGTCCGGCACCTTCGTCGCGGGTCGAGAGCCGGGCGAACCGGCGTCGGCGCGGGCGATCTCGGCCGGACAGGAGGCCGCGGCCTCCTACGCCCGGACCGCTCGCTCACTCGGCCTGGCCCCGAGCGAGGCGCTCGCGCTGGTGCGGCAGGCGCTGCAGTCCTGAGCGGGCCGCCGCTCCTGCGGTGCGCGGGGGTCGGTGACCGCTAGCGTGTGGCCTGTCGATCCGCAACGAGGGGGAAGGACACTCCCATGACCCACCCACGCACGGTCCCGGGTGACCACCTGCACGAGTACGCCCCGGACCCCTCGCGGGGTGCCGAGATCGAGCAGCAGTCACCCGGCGAGCGCGACCCCGGCCTCGAGCCCCGCGCCAGCAAGGTGCGCTGGGCCGGCCTCGCCACCGGCCTCGTCGCCGCCTTGCTCGCCTACGTGCTCATGGGCGACGTGGCCCACCCCGCCAAGCTGACCGCCGCCACCGCCGTGCTCATGGGCATCTGGTGGATGACCGAGGCCCTGCCGATCCCGGTCACCGCCCTCGTGCCGCTGATCGTCTTCCCGGTCCTGGGCGAGGCCAGCGTCAACGACGTCGGCGCCTCCTACGGCAACAACATCATCTTCCTGTTCATGGGCGGGTTCATGCTCGCCCTCGCCATGCAGCGGTGGAACCTGCACCGGCGGATCGCGCTGGTCACCGTGCGTGCCATGGGCACCAACCCGTCCATGGTCGTGGCGGGCTTCATGATCGCCACCGGGTTCCTCTCGATGTGGGTCTCCAACACCGCCACCGCCGTGATGATGCTGCCGATCGGCGTCTCGGTGCTCATGCTCGTCGCCCGGCTCGGCGTGGAGGGCGACGGCTCCGGCGACCCGGACCGTGAGCTGACCGAGGAGGACTTCGCTCGCGCCGACGCGCCCGAGGCCGACCTGAGGTCGGACGCCGTCAAGGACGCCGTCATCAAGTCCAACTTCGGCACCGCGCTGATGCTCGGCATCGCCTACGCCGCCTCGATCGGCTCCCTCGGGACCATCATCGGCACCCCGCCGAACACCCTCCTCGTCGGCTACCTCGCGGAGAACCACGACATCAACGTCGGGTTCGGGCAGTGGATGCTCGTCGGCGTGCCGCTCGCGGTCGTCTTCCTCGTCATCTGCTGGTTCCTGCTCACCAAGGTCCTCTTCAAGCCCGAGATCGACGAGATCCCCGGCGGCCGTCAGCTCATGACGCGGGAGATCAAGAAGCTCGGGCGCATGTCCCAGGGCGAGATCAGGGTGCTGGCCCTCTTCGTCCTGGCCGCCCTCGCCTGGGTGTCCGTCCCGTTGATCTGGGAGGACCCGCCGATCAGCGACGCCGGCATCGCGATGGCTGTGGCCCTGCTGCTCTTCCTGCTGCCGGCCGGGGCCGCCCGCGGCGTCCGCCTGCTCGACTGGGACAGCGCGGTCGAGCTGCCCTGGGGGGTGCTCCTGCTCTTCGGCGGCGGGCTCGCGCTCTCGGCGCAGTTCGGCGAGTCCGGGCTGACCGAGGTGATCGGCCAGCAGGCCGAGGGCCTCGGCGGTCTCCCGGTCGTGCTGCTCGTGCTCATCTTCACCGCCGGCATCATCTTCCTCACCGAGCTGACCAGCAACACCGCCACGGCCGCGACCTTCCTCCCGGTCGCGGGCGGCGTCGCCCTGGGGATCGGCGTGGACCCGATGCTGCTCGCGATCCCGGTGGCGCTCGCCGCCACGTGCGCGTTCATGCTGCCGGTTGCCACGCCGCCCAACGCGATCGCGTTCGGCTCCGGCTACGTCACCATCCCGCAGATGATGAAGGGCGGCGTCTGGCTCAACCTCATCGGCATCGTCCTGGTGACGGCGACGGTGATGACGCTGGCCGTCATGGTGTTCGGGATCGTCTACTGACAGGTGCGGGTGCCTCAGTCCTGCCCACCGATGTCCACGGCATACGCCTCGTAGATGAGGTCGCTGCCCCGCTGTCGGTGCCGGACGAGCTGTCCCACCAGCGCGGTGAGCTCCTCACGGAAGGCCGGCAGGTCGGCGATCGCGTCACCGCGGTCGAGGATCGCCAGACATCCCGCGATGTCCTCACGCAGGGCGGAGTGCTCCGCGAGAAGGGTCTCCACCGAGCGGACCAGCCGCGGGTGGCCGTCGAGGATCGCGCTGAACAGGCCGTCCGTGCACTCGGTGAGGCCGATGTGGTCCTCGAAGTCGTGGGCCAGCTCGGCCAGCGCGGCCCTCACCCGTTCTCGCCAGACGAGGGGCTTGCCGAGGGGGACGGCGAGCGCGTCGTCCACCGCCGCGAGCGACTCCCGCATCTCGGCGCGGCGCGCGCGCACCGTCTGGATGTAGGTCTCGAAGTCCTCCACCTGGGGGGCCACCATGTGCCATGGTCCCGCACGAGGCGCCCGGTCGTCTACGGCTCCTGCGCTCGTGCTGCGAGAGGTGTTGCCCATGCTCGCCACCCCGGGCGACGGGAGTGGTCGGAACATCACGCCGAGTAGGTTTGTCGGCATGGGACAGCTTGCACCGCGCACCTGGTTCGAGCTCGCCTCGGCAGGGGCGCTCGCCGTGCTGGGATCGATTCCCGACGACGACTGGGACAAACCCGGCCTGGGGGACTGGACCGTCCGCGAGCTCGCGGCACACACGATGCGCGCGTGGTCGACGGTCGTCGACTACCTGGACGAGCCACTGCCGGTCGGCGACCTGCTCGAGGCGTCGACCTACTTCGTCAAGGCCCTTGCCCAGCCGGGCGTGCACGAGGGCGTGCTGGAGCGCGCGCGGACGGAGGCGCAGGAGCTCGAGAACCCGGTGACGTATGCCCGGGCGAGAGCGGCTGCGGCGCTGGGGCGGGTGGCGGAGGAGCCCGACGACCGCTTGGTCCCTTCTCGCTTCGGTCCGCTGGCACTGTCCGAGTACCTCAAGACCCGCGCGTTCGAGCTAACAGTCCACGGGCTCGACCTCGCCCGTGCGACGGGGGTGCGGGTCCCTGAGGAACTCGCCACGAGCGTGTCACCTGCCGCCGAGGTGGCGGTGCAGATCGCCTCGGTGCGCCGGGACGACCGAGCCGTCCTCCTGGCGCTCACTGGCCGCGAGCCACTACCGGACCACTTCTCCGTCCTCGGGTAGTCGACCCTCTGGCGCTGCCCACAGCACGTCCCGGTGGGTGTGCCGGCGCCCCTCAGGACGGATGACCGTCACGCCAGGCACGGTCCGGGCGCTCATCGCGGCCAGGGCCTCGGGGGCCTCGTCCAGCGGGATCACGCGGGTCAGGAGGCGTTCCGGCTCCAGCCGACCGGCCGCGATGTCGTCCAGCATCCGCGGGTAGTCGCACGCCGGCATCCCGTGGCTGCCGAGGACCCGCAGCTCCCGCGCGATCACCGTGTGCATCGGCACCGTGGCGCGGTCGCCGACCGTGGCCGGTGGCAGCAGCCCGATCTGCAGGTACCGTCCCTGGATCCCTAGGCTGAGCGCAGCCGCGCGGGCCGTCGCGACGCTGCCCAGCGCGTCGACGGCCACGTCCACGCCGCCCGGCACCAGGGCCCGCACCGACGCGGCCACCTCGTCGGCGGTCTCGCCCGCGGTCTGCAGCACGTCGCCCGCCCCGACGTCCCGGGCCAGGGCGAGGGCGGCGGGGTCGACGTCCACCGCGACCACGTGCGCGCCGCGCGACCGCGCGATCATCACGGCCGCGAGGCCCACGCCACCGCAGCCCAGCACCGCGACCGACTCGCCCGCGCGCACCTGCGCCACGTCCACCAGCGCCCGGTATGCCGTGGCGAACCGGCACCCCAGCCCCGCCGCCACGTCGAAGGGGACGGCGTCCGGCAGCGGGACGACGTTGAAGTCTGCGGCGGGCAGGGCGACGAACTCCGCGAACGAGCCGGGGCCGTCCACGCCCGGCTGCCACTGGCTCGGGCAGACGTGGGAGTTGCCCGTGCGACACACCTCGCAGGTCCCGCACCCGCAGACGAACGGTGCGACCACCCGGTCGCCGACCCTCAGCTGCTCGACACCCGCACCGACGGCGTGGACCGTGCCGGCGAACTCGTGCCCCGGGGTGTGGGGGAGCGTGGTGATGTCCGGGTCGTGCCCCTGCCAGCCGTGCCAGTCGGAGCGGCACAGCCCGGTCGCGCCGACCCTGATGACCACACCTCCGGGCACGGCCTCGGGCACCGGCACCTCGGTCACGTAGGCCAGCTCACCGAACGCGTCGAACCTCACCGCCCGCACGGGCACCTCCTCGGTCTGTCGTCTGGGACCTCACCCCATCACACCATCACCGCCACCTGCGTCCGGCCCGCCCGGGAGCGCCGCCCACCGACCGGTGAGCTCCTCGCTCGTCCGCATCAGGCCGCCGGTGAGCCGGTCGGCGTGCCGCAGCGAGGGCGGTCGGAGGCGGACGGGACCGCCGCTGAGCTGCCCACGCCCCGACGGACCCCAGACGTCGCCGTTGCGCACCTCCGGCGCCGTCGCCGCGTGCACGAGGATCTTCGCCCCGCCGTCCTTGCCGTGCATGCCCCGGGTGAGCATCCTGGAGAAGGCGCCGATGTCCGTGGGCTGGGAGGCGGGTATGCCGTCGCGCTCGGGCGTCAGGACGTCCACCGCCGTCCCGGGGTGGGCGAGGACGGACGTCGCGGCGGTCGCGCCCGCCGCGAACCGGCGCGCGAGCTCCATACCGAAGAGGGTGACCGCGAGCTTGGAGCGTCCGTAGCTGACCAGCGACGGCTCGCGGCGCGGGTCCGAGGCGGCGCCCCACGGGTCACGACCGAGGGGGAGGCGGTGGCTGAGGCTGCCCACGTGCACGACGCGCGTGCCCCACCGCTCCAGGGCCGGTCGCAGGTGGGCGAGGAGGGCGAAGTGCCCGAGGTGGGCGGTGCCCAGGTGCAGCTCGAGACCGTCGGCGGTCAGGCGTGGTGGAGCGGGCCGCACGCCGTAGCTGACGACCGCGGCGTTGGCGACCAGTGCGGCGAGCGGTTCGGCGGCCGCCAGCTGCGTGGCCGCGGCGCCGACCGTGCGGAGGTCTGCCAGGTCGAGGTGGACGATCTCCACGTCGGCGCCGGGGACGTGGCGTCGCAGGGTCGCGCGCGCGGTCTGCGCCTTGGCCGGGTTGCGGGCGGCGACGAGCACGCGGTGACCCCGCTCGGCCAGCTGTTCGGCGACGAAGTAGCCGATGCCGCCCGTGGCACCCGTGACCAGCACCGCTCCCTGCATGGCAGGAGGGTAGTGGTTCGGGCTCCCGGGTGCGGGCTACTGGTAGGAGATGAAGTCGGGCACCGGGTCGACGAGGCTCATGGTCTCCTCGGGGGTCAACGGCCCGGGCACGTCCTCGTCGTAGAAGTTCTTCCAGCCCCAGTGCTCGACGTCCGGGGCGTTGGCCCGCAGGGTGCGCCAGGTGTCCTGCTTGGAGGGCTGCGGTCCCTGCCCGTCGGCGTGGATGAGCACCGCCACCTCCGAGCGGGACTGGTCGACCTCGTTGACGTCCGGGATCATCCGGGTCTGGAACTGGTGGAGCACGAGGATCTTCTGCGGCAGGTCGTTCTCGCGCGTCAGGTCCGCCAGGTAGGTCACGACCTCGTCGACCTCGGAGACGCTGACCTGGCCGATCTCGGTCATGTGCACCTGGTCCGGGCGCAGCCGCCACTCCGGGTCGAGGGCGAGCCCGACGTAGGGCCGCACGAGCAGCTCCTCGTAGAGCTTGGCCTGGGTGACGTAGTCGGTGCGTCCCGGCTGCAGGTCGAGCACGACGTACACCCCGTGCTCCCCAGCCAGGTCCACGAGGGGCCGGATGTCGTCCAGCGGCAGCTCGTTGGAGTAGTTGCCGTCCGGCCCGGCGCCCTCGCTGGCCACGGTGACGATGATCTCCAGGGTGGGGACGACCGGCTCGTCGGTCAGGGGTTGGTAGGCCGCGGCGAACTCCTCTGCGCGCGTGATCGTCTCCTCGATCGGCTGCTCGCCGAGGACGCCGAGCGCGGAGGTGACGGGGGTGCCGTAGAGCGCGACGTAGGTCTTGCCCGGCAGGGCGAGCTGCCCACCGCCGGGCAGCTCTTCCCCGGTGGCGGCCGTGCGCGAGCGCCAGGCGAGGGTCTCGGTGTCGCCGAACTCCTCGCCGAGACCGAGCACCGCTGTGGGTGCCGAGCCGGCCATCGCCTCGACGCTCTCGGTGCTGCTGCGCGGGTCACCGTCCTCGGCGACGACCACGGTGGCCCCGGCCGCCCGAGCGGTGCCCAGGGCGGCGAGGTCGTCGTCGCTGCCGGTGGTCAGGACCACCGTGGCCCCCTGGGGCTGCGGTGCCGCGGTCTCCGGCAGCTCGTCCCGGTCGCTGTCCAGGGGGGCGGGTCCCGGCTCCGGCGCCGACGTGGCGTCCGTGGCGTCCGCCGTGGTGCTGGCGCTGTCCTCCGGTGCTGGAGCGGCGGCCGCCCCGGGCACCAGCAGCTCGGGAGCAGCCGGGTCGAGCGCGGCGATCCTGGCGGTCGCGTCCGCCGCGTCCACCGTCACGGCGGCGGCGCCGACGCCGAGCAGGCGCGCGAGCTCCTCGTCGTCCTGCGGCACGACGACGTCGATGCCCGGGTCGTCCACCGGGCCCAGGACGAGGGCCACCTCGGCGCCGAGGCGCTCGACCTCCTCGGCGGTGCCCGCGCCGTCGACGAGGACGGGAACGCCGAGCGCCACCGCGGCCGACGCCGCGCGCAGCTGCTCGTCGGGGGCAGCGACCACCACCACGGGCGCGGTCGCGAAGAGGGCAGCGGTCGTGCGGAGCGCCCGCTGCGCGGCGCTCCCGGTGACGACCGTCGCCTCCTCGGGGGCGGCGAGCGTCGCGACCAGGGCGTCGCCCACGGCGTCTGGCTGCCCGCTGCCGTCCTGGGCGGCCGTGCCGTCAGCGCCGTCCGAGGTGCCGCCGTCCTCCAGGGCGTCGCACGCGCTCAGCGTGAGCAGGATCCCGGCGACCCCCGCAGCGAGCAGCAGCCGGTGGCCGCCCCCACCGTCTCGGCCCGTTCCTCCGAATGGTGTGACCATGGCACCTTCCCGTCCCGTGCACGAACGGCCACCGTAGCCGTCGGTCCTGGGGATGTGCGTCAGCGACGCACGAGTGCGTCGGGTCCGCCCTGTGGCTCTCCGGACGTGTCCACAGGATCAGGTGCCCACGACTCGCCCGAGCCACTCCACGAGCGGCCGCACCGCGCGCCAGTGCCCGCGGACGTGCTCGAGCAGCGCCGGGGTGGTCACGACGTCGCCGTCCTCGATCCAGCGCATGGCGGTCAGCGAGCGGTGCCGGAGCAGCTCGATGCGGGGGTGGTCCCGGCTCCAGCCGCGGGGTGCGGTCCGGAGGCGCTCCCCGCCGATCTCCCACCCGCCCGCGCGGAGGTCGTCGACGATGCGCTCCAGCTCGGCCCCTCCCGGCCCGTCCACCCCGGCCCGGTACGCCGCGAGCGCGTCGGGGTCCAGGTGGTAGCTGCCGGCACCCAGCCGGAAACCGTCGGCGGACACCTCGGCATACCACCCGGTCCTCGACGAGACGCCGACGTACCCGCCCTGGTGCGTCTTGTAGGGGCTCTTGTCCGCGGAGAAGCGCACGTCGCGGTTCGGCCGGAAGATCTTCGCCGGCCCGAACTCGTCCTCGAGGCCGGCCATCAGCGCCACCATGGGCCCCCGGACGTCGCGCTCCCACCGGTCCTTGTGCGCCTGCCAGAAGCCCGTGCTGTTGTCCCGCTCGAGCTCGGCGTAGAACTCGGTGGCGGCGTGCGGGAAGCCCGTGAACGTCATACCGGCATCGTCCTGGTCGTGGTTGTCCTGGTCGTGGTCCGCTGGTCAGCCAGACCCGCCGATGTCGACCTCGTAGGCCTCGTAGACGAGATCGCCGCCGCGCTGCCGGTGCCGGACGAGCCGACCCATGAGCGAGGTCACGGCCTCGCGCAGGCCGTGCAGGTCCGCCGTGGTGCCGACCTCGTTCTCCAGGACGGCGAGGGAGCCGGCGATCTCCTCGCGCAGCGCGGCGTGCTCCTCGGTGAGCCGGTCGACGGCCGCGGTCAGCCGGGAGGCGTTCGTCCGCACACCGTCGTAGAGACCGCCCGGCCGCTCGGTCAGGTCGACGTGGTCCGCGAAGTCGTGGGCGAGCTCGGCCAGCGCGGCGTGCACCCGTTGTCGCCAGGCGATGCCCTTGCCGAGGGGGATGGCCAGCGCCTCCTCCACCGCCGCCACCGACTCGCGCAGCTCGGCCCGGTGTGCACGGACCCGCTGGATGTAGCTCTCGAAGTCCTCAGGCATGGGCGCCTCCTCCGGCCCATGGTCCCGCAGGGGAGGGTGTGGCGTCCAGGGTCGGGAAGGCGGGGTTACGGCGTGGAAGCAACGGCCGGGCCCGGCCGTCTCCGCAGGTGGAGCGCGAGCCCCCCGAGGAAGACGGGCGCAAGGGTGAGGGCACCGACGCTGGCGACGGTCGTGGCCCAGGAGGCCTCGGAGACGGCGACGGTGAGGAACACGCAGGCGGCCAGGACCCCGGTGACGGTCAGCCATCGCGGTGCGGTCGTGGGCAGGCTGCCCAGCGCCGTCGCCAGCAACCAGAGCCCGACGGCACCGTAGGTCAGGATTTCGTAGCGGTCGACCAGGTTGACCAGGGACAGGTTGGCGGCCTCACGGGCGAGGTCCGGGTTTGCCTCCACCGCCGTGCTGAGCCCGGGGACGTGGGAGACGAGCCGTGCCTGCTCGACCGCCAGGACACCGAAGCCCAGCGCTCCCACGACAGCCGCCCAGTCCGCCATCGCGGCCCGGCCCGGCGGGGCGAGCCGGCGGAGCCCGACCACGAGGCCCAGGCCGAAGAGGGCGCTGGCGAGGAAGAGGAACTGGGCGGCCAACCACACGGAGCTGCCGTGCTCGGCGAGCGACCGGAGCACGGAGGGGCCGGCGTTTGCCGTCTGTCCACGCGGAGCGAGGACGGTCAGGGTCAGGACTCCGAGCACGGCGTAGGTCGCGACGAGCCCGGCGCTGGCGATCGACACGACGAGGACCGTGCCGCGCTGCTCGTTCGACCGTTCGTCCAGGGCATCCATCGCCCACCTCCGTGGGGGTCTCGTGGTGCGACCTGTCGTGGGATGCAGTCTAGCGAGGGCGACAACGCGTGGCCAGGGTGCCGATCGGGTCGGTGTCAGCCCTCCGGCTGCTCGAAACGGCCTCGCAGTCGGACCACGACCGACTCCAGGCCCGCGGCGAACTCCTCGTCGGTGCGGTCCACGGTGAGCAGGGGCTGCAGGTCCGAAAGGGTCGGGTAGTCCGAGACGTCCGCCTCGCGGTCCCGTCCCGTCCGCGGGTCTCCAGCCGCGTCGACGCCGGCCGCACCGCCCTCGTCGATCGGGGCGTCCACGGGCGAGGTGGGGGCGCCGGCGTTCGAGGCCTCGAGCAGCAGGTAGCCGAGCAGGAAGCTCGAGAACGCCTGGTAGGCCTCGACCGCGGGCTCGCGGTCCCAGCCCAGCTCCCGCAACGACGAGAGGAAGTGCTCGACGGTGTGCAGGCTGCGCAGCGGCGGCCGCAGCCAGGGCGCGGCGGGGTGCCGGGTGGCCACGAGCGGGAAGGCACGAGGGTGCTCCTGGGCAAGGTTGCGCACCTCGTACGCCAGCTCGCGGACGAAGTCCTCCCACGAACCGCTCGCAGGTGGCAGGTCGAGGCCGTCCATCAACACCTCGACGACGGCCTCGAGGAGGTCCTCGCGACCGTCCACGTGCCGGTAGAGCGCCATCGCCTCATACCCCAGGTGCTTGCCCAGGGTCCGCATGCTCAGCGACTCCACGCCCCGCTCGTCGATGATCTGCAGGGCACCGGCCACGATCGTGGCGCGGTCGAGGGACGGTCGGGCGCCGGGCCCTCGGCGGGACGGCGCAGTGCCAGGGGGGTGCGCGTCCATCCCGTCAGTGTAGGGACAAGCGGCCCGTCGGTGGGGTGACGCTGCGACGGACGCTCGGTCAGCCGAGGAAGTCGCTCAGGCCCCCGCGGCCGGCCTGCTCGCCGGCGCCGCTGGTGCGGGTGTTCTCGGCCGGCTGCACCAGGACGTGGCCCTGGCCGGTGAACGCCATCTGGATCGTCTCGCCGGTGCCGCCCCGCAGCATCGAGCCCAGACCGCCGGTGTCGACCTTGACGTCCATGCGCACCCCGCCGGTCCAGAGCACGACGGCGTGCGCATCCGCAGACGTGGGGGCGGTGGCGACGTCGAGGGCGACGGGCTCGCCCCGGGTGGTGACGGCGACATACCCGGACCCGCGGAGCGAGACGTTGAAGAGGCCGCCGGCCATCATGCCCCCGCGCGCCGCGACCCGGTGGATGTCCCACTCGATGGAGGAGCTGAACGCGAGCACGTTGGCGCCGTTGACGGACAGCATGTCGTTGTCGAGGTAGAGGACCTGCACGTCGGAGGCCGCCTCGGCCAGGAAGAGCTCGCCCGAGCCGCTGCACTCCATGATCGGCACGCCCTCGCCGGTCAGCTTGCTCTTCAGGAGCTTGTCCAGGCCGCCGGACCCGCGGTTGGCGAAGTGGACGTCGCCCTGGTAGGCGACCATCGAGCCCATCCGGGCGGTGACCGGCCCGTAGTCCATCCGGACCTTGAGCATCTTGGAGTTCTGCCGGGTGAACTGGTCGCGGCCCTCGGTCTCCTTGAAGGCCTCGAAAAGATTGCCGTGAATGGTCATGTCGTCTCCCTGCGCACCGTGCCTCGCGGCGAGTATGGTCGTCTCACCGTACTGCCGCAGGAGGTTGTGATGGGTCTGCTGGACAAGGCCATGCGCACGGCGAACGAGCTGGCGGGCAAGGCCGAGACGATGATGAACCAGGCAGGGTCCGGGATGGGGGCGGCCGGCGGTGCAGCCGGGCTCTACCAGGAGCTGGGGCACCTCGTGCACGACGAGCACCGTGGCCGCCCGGTCGACGGAGCGCGCCGGACCGAGCTGCTCACGCGCCTCGACCAGCTGGAGGAGCAGGCCGCGTCCGCGCCGCCTCCGCCCGGCGCGCCGCCCCCAGGTGCAGGACCGTCGGCGCCTCCTCCACCTCCGACTCCTCCTCCACCCCCACCTCCGCCGCCGTCCGCCTTCTGACCGGACGCCTGGGTTGCCCGACCGGACGCGTCGGGGAGTCAGGGCTTGTCGTGGACCTGAGTGCTGACCTGGCTCGCGAAGTCAGGGTCGTTGACCTGGTCCTCGGTCATGGAGTGGACCTCCTGAGCGTGGCTCGCAGCCTGCGAGAGGACGTCGTACTCCGTCTCGCCAGCCACCACCCCGTCGCAGTCGAAGCCCACGTCGCGACACCTCAGTTCCTTCATGGCACAGCCTCCTTGCTGCGGCGGGCCCTCGGGCCGGGCCCGATCCTCGTCACTGTAGACCCGGCCGGATACCGCCGCACCAGATTGGTCGAGGCTGCAGCCGTAGGGTGGTCGGCAGATGACGCCCACCGTCCCACCCCATCCGGGCAGCTCGTCCCCGCAGGTGTCGGCACGCATGGCGCGCGCCGCCCGCCGGGAGACCGCGCCCGAGCTCGCGCTGCGCCGGGCGCTGCACGCGGACGGCTATCGGTTCAGGGTCGTCCACCCCGTGCCGGGCAACCGGCGCCGCAGCATCGACATCGCCTTCACCCGGGCGCGGGTCGCGGTCTTCGTCGACGGCTGCTTCTGGCACGGGTGCCCCGTGCACGGCACGCAGCCCCGGTCGAACAGCAAGTGGTGGACGACGAAGCTGGCGGCCAACCGTGAGCGCGACGTCGACACCGACCGGTTGCTGCGCGAGGCGGGGTGGCAGGTCGTGCGGGTCTGGGAGCACGAGCCGGTCGAGCAGGCGGTCGCCGCGGTCGTCGCCGCGGTGTCGGCGGCCCGCGGTCAGGCCAGCGGCCAGTAGAGCTCGGTGCGCAGGGTCAAGGGGTCGGTCTCGGGGGTCGGCTCGGTCGTGTAGACCTCCCACATCACGGGTCCGAGCTCGCGCCCCTGCTGCCCGACCCAGCTGGCCAGCTCGCCGTAGGCGGCGCCCAGGCCCTCGTAGGGGCCGACATGGGTGGCGTGCGCGGCCTCGCCGCCCGGCAGCCGGCTGACGACGACGTCGCCCTCGGGCGTGATCGGCCGGTCGGTCACGTAGCCGACCTCCAGGTCGACCGTGTCGGTGGGCATGCCCAGGTAGTAGCCGAAGGGGGCCTCCTGAAAACCCATGCCCTGACTCTCCACGACCCGCGCCACCGCACCGAAGCCTCGGTCGAAGAACGAGCCCAGCTCGTCCATCCGGACCGTGCCGGCGACCACGGCGGTCGGCACCTCCTCGAGGGTGATGATCTCGGGGTTCTCGACGGTGCTGGGCTGGTCGGTCATGATGTCCCTCCTACGGGTGGTGCGGTCACGCCCAACGTACTCCCGGCGACGTCACCGCGGCAGTCCGTGCCGGCGAGACGGCGCCGTGCGACGCGTCCGGTCCGGCAGCTCGACGCGCCCGGTCGGAGAGCCGCCGCAGGACGATGCGGGTCCACCCGCCGAGGTAGATGCGGTCGTCGTCGTCGACCTCCACGCGGGCGCCGGTGCCGAGCGGGTCCGTGGGCAGCGGCTGGTCGACGGGCCCGACGAACGTGCCGTTGGTGGTGTCGAGGTCCTCGAGCCACCAGCGCTCGCCGTCGGTGATCAGCTGGGCGTGCCGGCCCGAGACCCCGGCGTCGGTGCCGCAGTCCAGGTCCGGACGCACCCCGACCCCGGACTCGGCGCGACCGATCAGGATCATCGTCCCCGTCAGCTTCACCACGCGTGGCAGGGCGGCCTCGGGCAGCGGCTGGTCGCTCGCGGTGGTGGCGTACCAGGCGGCGTCGATCCACACCTCGGCCACCCAGCCGTCCGGGTCGCGCCGGGACGGAGGGGTGTGCTCGGGCCTCCGGTGCGCCGGTTCGTAGTCGGTCGGCGGGGTCGGGGGCGGCACGTCCGGCCGGACGAGGGGGTCGGACTCCTCGTCCAGCTCGAACTCCTCGGCGAGCGTCGGCAGCTCGATCTCCTCGTCGTCGCGGTCGGGGTTGATGAAGTGCTGGTAGGGCTCGCCGGCCTGCAGCCGGGTCGGGGGCGGTGCGGCCTCCTCGACCTCGGGCGCGCCCGTGCCGGTGACCACGTCATACCCGCAGGCCTCGCAGAACAGCACACCGACGGCGTTGCTGGCGTGGCAGTTCACGCACTCCCAGTAGTCCTGCTGCTGCGCGCCGCCCGTGACCGGCTTCGCGGGCTCGCCACGCTCCGGGCTGCTCACGCGTCCGGTCTCAGCTCGGCGAGGTAGGCCTCCTGGGCCGCGACCAGCGCCGCCGCCCGCTGGATGTCGGCCGGCCGGTTGTTGAGCGACTCCTTGGCCGCGGTCAGCATCCCGGAGAGGTCCACGCTCGTCGGCGCACCACACCCCGCCAGCGTCTGCGCGAGGCGCTGGGCGCGGTCGGCGAGGTCGGCGTACTCGGCCAGCGCCGCCGCATACGTGCTGTGCGCCTGGTCCAGCGCGCGCGAGACCCGCTCGAGGTTGCCGACGAAGGTCGTCAGCTCCGCCTCGTCCGTGGGGACCTCGCCGAGCGCCGCCACGTCCGGTATGCCGAGGCGGGGGGCAGGGTTGATCGTCGCCAGCGCGCGCTGGGCCAGGGAACGCACCGCCTCGCCGCGGGCCAGCAGCTCCTCGCGCTCGGCGACCACCTGGGCGTGGTCGGCCCGGTCGTGGCGTGCTCGGGCGTCGGTCAGCAGCAGCCGGCGCTCGATGGAGGCCAGGTCGGTCTGCAGCACCCCCAGCTGCACGGTGACGTCCTCGCCCTCGGCCAGGCGCTCGCGCGTGCTGCCCAGCCGCCCCTCCAGGTCCTGCAGCACCCCCTCGGTCTCCTCCTGCCTCCCGGTCTCCACCGTGCGCGCGTGCTCGCGGAGGCGGGCCACGCCCTCGCGCAGCGACACGACGCGCTCCCGCGGGTCGATGTGGTCGTCGTCGATGCCGACCTGCGCGCGCAGCGCCACCGTGAGGCTGTCCGAGAGCCGGGTGGCCTCGGGGAGCGACAGGGCCAGCGAGTCGGCGTCGCCGTCCGGCTGCTCGAGCAGCCCCCAGATGAGCTGGTTGAGGACCAGCCGTGTCTCGGCGCTCGTACCGCCGTCGTGCCACGTCGAGAGCAGCAGGTCGTGGCGCTGGGCGACGGCGTGCCACAGCTTCATCGACTCCGTGACGTGGGCGTTGAGCGCCGCGCGGTCGTCGTGCGTGCGGGTGGCGGCGTCGATGGCGGTGAGCTCGTGCTCGCGCCGCAGCCGCCAGCGACCCAGCTCCTGCAGGTAGGTCTCCAGCTCGTGGTCGCCCGCTGGTTCGCCGGGGCTGCCGCTCGGCTCGGGGGCAGCGGCATACCTCGATCTCATCGGACCGGTCCCTCGGCGGGGTCGCGTGGCGGCGCGGGGTGGTCGGGCACAGGCAGGCGGGGTATGCCGTCGTCGCCCACCTCGAGCCCGTGGTCGCGGACGACCTCCGGCTCGAGGGCGGAGTCGGGGATGTTGGTCAGGTCGTTCGAGTCGGTCCGTGCCGAGAACGCCTGGGCCAGGTGGTGGAGAAGCTCGTCGAGCGCCTCGTGGTCGTCCCGGTGCACGGCGTCGTAGACCCGGTCGAGGGTGAGGCCGAGGTGGTCGAGGTCGTCGACGAGCTGCAGCGTGATCGAGGTCTCTCCCGCGGCCGGTCGACTCAGCGCGAGCTGCACAGGGAGCCGGAGGAAGCCCCCCACGGCCTCGGCGAGAAAGGCGGTCGTGCCCGACACCACCCTCCGCGCGCGCAGGTTCTCCTCCTCGGCGCGCCCGAGGACGTCGTGGGCGGTGCCGACGACACGACGGACGCGGGCCGAGACGACCTCCGGCACGGTGGGGCCGGTGAGCGCGCGGTCCTGCTCGTCGAGGGCGCGGTGGAGGGAGACGATCGCGGGGACCTGGTCGTCAGGGGCATGCGTCACGGTGGTGCTCCTCGGTGTGGGCCGCACCCTGCCCGGCGACCGTCACCCGGTGACTTTCTCACCACCCGCGTGGGTGCGTCCAGCCGGCGCCCGTTCGGGTGGCGCGTCGTTGTCGACGGTGGTGGGGTGGTGGCATGTCTGAGAGCACGAGGACCACGGACCAGCTGACCTTCGACAACCCGGTGTCCCGGCACCCCGACATCACGCCGCCGAAGCAGGACCAGCCGATGCCCGGTTCGGACGCCGAGCTCGAGCCCCAGACCGACCGCGGCCAGACGTCGTACCGCGGCACCGGTCGCCTCGAGGGACGCAAGGCCCTCATCACCGGCGGCGACTCCGGGATCGGCGGCGCGGTGGCCATCGCCTTCGCCCGCGAGGGCGCGGACGTCGCGATCAACTACCTGCCTGCCGAGGAGGAGGACGCGTCGACCATCGCCGGGCTGGTCGAGGCCGAGGGCCGCACCTGCGTCAGGATCCCGGGCGACATCACCGACGCGGCGTTCTGCAAGGAGCTCGTGGACAGGGCGGTCGAGGGCCTCGGCGGGCTGGACGCGCTCGTCATCAACGCGGGCAAGCAGGTGGCGACCGCCTCGATCGAGGACATCACCGACGAGCAGTTCGACCAGACGGTCAAGACCAACGTCTACGCGATGTTCTGGACCGTGCGGGCCGCGGTGCCGCACCTGCCGGCCGGGTCGACGATCGTCATGAGCTCCTCGGTCCAGGCCTACGCGCCGAGCGACGACCTGCTCGACTACGCGATGACCAAGGCCGCGATGAACACCTTCTCCAAGGGCCTGGCCAAGCAGCTGGCACCCAAGGGGATCCGCGTCAACGCCGTCGCACCCGGCCCGATCTGGACGCCGCTGCAGGTGGTCGAGGGGCAGCCCAAGGAGGACCTGCCGACGTTCGGCAAGGGACAGCCGATCGGGCGCGCCGGACAACCGGTCGAGCTGGCGCCGGCCTACGTCTTCCTCACCTCGCCGGAGTCCTCCTACGTGATGGGGGAGACCCTGAACGTCAACGGTGGCGCCGACTCGCCCTGACGTCCTCACTCGGCGCGGCGACCCCGGGAACTCCCCGGGGCCGCCGGGTGTTCACCCCATACCCCGAGGAGAAGGAGCAGCAGATGCGCGCGGTGTGGAACGGTGAGGTCGTCGCCGAGAGCGACGACACGGTGGTCGTCGAGGGCAACCACTACTTCCCGATGGAGTCGGTGCAGCAGGACCTGCTGCGACCGTCGTCGACGACCTCGGTGTGCCCGTGGAAGGGCACGGCCTCCTACTTCACCCTCGAGGTGGACGGCCAGCAGAACAGGGACGCGGTCTGGACCTATCGCACCCCGAAGGACGCCGCGGCCCAGATCGCCGGTCGGGTCGCCTTCTGGAAGGGCGTCGACGTCACCGCGTGACGTCGGCCCCCGGAGCGTGCCGTGCCCATCCCGCTGGCAGCGACTCCCTCTGTGAGGCGCTTCGCGAACCCGCTCATGATCCACCTGGCCGGGCACGGCTGGTTCGCGGACCTCGAGCACGTGGGTCGGCGGACCGGGCTCGTGCGACATACCCCGCTGCTGGCCTTCCGTGACGGGGACGTGGTCACGGTCGCGCTCACGTACGGCCCCGGGGTGCAGTGGCTGAAGAACATCCGGGCTGCAGGCGGGGCGCGGATGCGGCTGGGTCGGGCGCTGCTGGAGCTGGGGCCGCCGCGTGACCTCCCGGTGGACGAGGGGGTCGGGCGTATGCCGCAGCCGGTCCGGTTCCTGTTCCGCCGGTCCGGGTTCTGCCGCGACTTCATCGAGCTTGCCGTGGTGAGGGAGCGTCGCACCCGCTGACGGGGCGGGAGGTGAGTCACAATCGAGGCATCCGACCAGGAGGCCCGACCCCGTGAAGTCCCTCGCGCGACGACTCGACGAGCTGCAGCGACGGCACCCGTGGATGGGTTTCCCGGTGGCCGTGTTCTACAAGTTCATCGACGACCACGGCGTCTACCTCGCGGTGCTCATCACCTACTACGGCGTGCTCGCGGTGTTCCCGATGCTGCTGCTGCTGACGTCGGTGCTGGGTTTCCTGCTCGACGGGAGCCCTGAGCTGCGGGAGCGGATCCTGGAGACCGCCGTGAGCCAGTTCCCGCTCATCGGTGCGCAGATCGGCACCGAGGGCTTCAGCGGAAGCACGACCGCCGTGGTCGTGGGGGCCCTGCTCGCGCTCTGGGCGGCGATCCGCGCGTCGCAGGCGACGCTGCACATGATGAACATCTGCTGGGCCGTGCCGCGCCACGAGCGGCCCGACCCCATCCGCTCGCCGATCAAGGCGCTGCCGCTCATCGCGATCGCCGGGCTCATGCTGCTCGGCACCACGGTCGGCTCGGTGCTGGCCACGTCCGCGGGTGCCTACGGCGTCGAGCTGAGGCAGGCCGTGCCCTACCTGGTGATGGCCAGCAGCTTTGCCGTGGCCGTGCTGGTGTTCAGCCTGGGTATGTGGCTCGGGACGTCCTACCGGGTGGGGTGGGTACAGGTGCTCCCCGGCGCGTTCGTCGCCGCGGTCGGGTGGTTGCTGCTGCAGCGCTTCGGCATCGCCTACGCCAACCAGATCGTGAGGCAGGCGGGTGACACCTACGGTGTCTTCGCGGTCATCCTGGGTCTGATCGTGTTCATCTTCGCGGTGGCACAGGTGGTGGTCTTCTCGGTCGAGGTCAACGTGGTGCGGGTCAAGAAGCTGTGGCCCCGGGCGCTGCTGGGTCCGTTCACCACCTCGGTGACCCTGACGCCGGCGGACATCCGCACCTACTCGGACGCGACGGCGTCGACGGCCATCAAGGGCTACCAGGGCGTGGACGTGACCTTCGTCAACCCGCGGGCCGCGCCTCCGGCTGCCGTCCCTCCGCCCGACGTGTCGTCAGCCGAGACGCAGCCTCCGGAGGAGCAGCCGAAGAGCTGACGATCCTCGGGCCCCTGGGGGTGGCGTCAGGCTGATCCACCACGTGACTCAGCCTCCGTCACGGTCAGCGGGTGCGGTCCTCCCCCTCCGGGCCGCTCTGTCCGGGCGGGGGCGGCGGGGCGTAGGGGTCGGTGGTGCTGCCGCCGCTCGCCTGGGGCGGCGGCGGGCTGTCCTGGGGGTAGCTCTGGCCCTGCTGGCCGTAGCCCTGCTCGCCGTACCCCTGCGGCGGGTAGTTCTGTCCGGAACTGCCCTGCTGGTCGTAGCCCTGCTGCGGGTAGGGCTGCCGACCCGGGCCGTAGCCGTAGCCGGACGTCCCCAGCTCAGCCTTGCGGTCCTTGCTGCGACCGACGAGCCAGAGGATCAGACCGAGGAGCGTCAGCAGACCGAGCGGCACGAGGGCGAGGAAGGCCAGGCCCGCGGCGACCGCACCGAGCATGTCCGCCAGTCGAAGCTCGGGGCCGACCTGCACCGCGCTCGTGCACTCGACCGAGTAGTCCCCGGCCTGCGTGGACGTGAAGGTACCGATCAGGTCCAGGCCCTCCTCGGAGGCCATCTGGTCGAAGGTGCTGTCCGAGCCCACCGCCACGGAGGAGCCGTCCGGGTCGGTGACCGTGCAACTGGCACCGCTGCCGGCATCGGCGAAGATCATCCGCGTGCTGTTGTCGGTCATCGGGACCGAGACGGACTCGTCGGCGGCGACGTCGACCATCGACTGCTCCAGGTCGGAGAAGTCGTTCACCGCCTGGGTGATCCCCCAGATGCCGACGCCGAGCGTGATCACCGACAGGATCAGGCCGATGAAGAACATCCACTTGCCGGCGGTCGTCATGCCGCTGGGTCGACGGGGGGAGGACTGGCCGTACGGGGCTGGTGAGTTCATCACCCTCCTACCGTATGCCGTTCACGGGGGGAGCGTGAGAACGCTGTCGTGTCTACTCCGGCGCGTCGACGACTGCCAGGATTGCCTGGGCCATCGCGGCGTACCCGTCATCGTTCGGGTGGATGTCCGGACCGAGGGGCGGGCCCTCGCACATGTAGGTCCACGCACAGATGCGCGCGGCAGCGAGCAACGGATCGCCGACGTCAAAGGCGATGTCGACGTGCGCCACGACGGCCTCGTTCGCTGCTGTGAAATCGATGTAGCCGTTCAGCTGGGTCACCAGAGTCCCGCTCAGTTCCGCGTACAACGGTGGGGCGACCACCAACGGGTTGTAGTAGTTGGCCACCACGATCTGCGTGTCAGGGTGAGCGGCTCCATTCAGTGCGGACAGAATCGTCGGCAGGTTGGTGACCACCTGGCCTGAGCCAACCTCCAGGCACCCAGGAACAATCTCTAGCCTCCCCTCGATGACATGGACGCACTGCAGGTAGTCGTTGGCGCCGATGTCGATCGTGACCAGCGACACCTTGCTCTTGTGCGCCTTCAAGAACTGAACAGCCGCGGCGAGCTGAGAACCCTCGTCGTAGGCGCAGTCACCGCCGACGATCATCTCGGTCGACGTCTCGCCCGTGCACGCCAGGTTGACCAGCTTGGTCTTCGTCCAGTCGGCCTTCAGCCCGTCCAGGACGCCGCCGGCGTACCCACCCTTGAGGTCGTCTCCGGCCCCCGGCTGATAACCGGCAGCAAGCGAATCACCCAGGGCGAGGTACCACTCGACGTTCTGAGATTTCGCGTTCCCCTGTTCGCCGGAGGGGCCGGCCAGGGCGGGCAGCGGTGCTGCCAGCAGGATCGAGGTGGCGAGGGCGACGAGCATGCGCTTCATGAAGCGGCCTTCCTGCAGGGACCCTGAGCGGGACCGTGAAATCATCATGCTCCTGCTGGCCGCTCCTGACCAGAGGCTCACCTGCACCGGGGCGTGACGCCGTTCGCCTTCGCTTCAGCGGTTGGTCTCTCGCGTGACGTCCTGGTCGAAGGGCTCTCCGCCACTCTCAGCGTCCTCGTCGTCCTCGTCGTCCTCGTCCACGTAGACCAGCGCCCCGGAAGCGAGCAGCTCGGCGATCTCCTCGTCGGACAGGGACGCCAGCTCCTCGTCGGTCAGGTCGATGTACTCGTCCTCATCGCTCTCGGCGAGTTCGCCGTCATCGCTCTCGTCGAGGCCGTCCACGTCGTCGTCCGCAGGCGCACCGTCCAGAGGGTCACGCTCGGCCGCCGGGCTGCGGCGCTCCTCCTCCCACCACTCCTCGGCCCCCTCCACCGGCGGATCGCCGGCACCGACCTCGAGGCCGTCGTCGTCGTCCTCCTCGGTGCCGTACCGCACGATCAGGGCCAGCGCGCCACCGATCAGGAGCAGGGTGGCGCCGCCGAAGACCCCGAGGCTGCCCAGCATCAGGCTGCCGATGCGCAGAGCAGCACCCGCCGGGCTCACCTCGGGCGCCACGACCACGCCCAGTCCGGAGCAGGTGATCGTGTGCTGACCGGCGTCGGCAGCCCGGAAGGAGCCGACCACCTGGAACCGGGCCAGCGGGTTGTCCAGGCCGACCTGTCGTCCCTCGTCCGCCAGGTGCGCCACAGGGACGTCCCCGTCCGGCCCTGCGACGGTGCACTCGATGGCCTCGACCGGCGTGGGCAGGTCCTCCCCGGGAGCCACGAGGCCACCGGTCACGTAGAGCGCACGCGTTGCTCCCTGGTCCAGGGTCACGGTCGCCGACCCGTCGAGCAGCTCGGCCGAGTTGGTGCGCAGGTGGTCGATCATGCTGCGGGTGGTGAGCCCGCCGACCAGTGTCACGACCAGAGACACGGCCAGCAGCAGGGCCCCGACCCGCACCAGGGCCTGACCCGAGCGGCGGAGCCGGCCGCGGTTCGAGGGGTGCTGGCGGCCGGCGGCCGCGGACTGCTCGGAAGACATGACCATGACTCTAGGCGCCCGTGGCGACAGGAGAGCCGGTGCGGCACGCCGGGGCGGCCGGGGCGCCGTCCGTGGGCCTGGCGGTCAGCCCGTTCCCCGGCGCTCGGACTCGGTCGCCTGGCGCAGCACGAGTCGGGTCCAGGCCCCGATGTAGATCCGGTCGTCGCGGTCGATCTCGACCCGCTGACCAGGGGTGAGCGCCGTGGTCGGGAGCGGCTGGCCGACGGTCCCGACGAACGTCCCGTTGCTGCTGCCCAGGTCCTCGACCCACCACCGGCGTCCGTCGCTGGTGAGCTGCGCGTGCCGCCGGGAGACGGCACTGTCGGCGCCGGCGTCGACCTCCGGCCGCACCCCCCGGCTGCCCGACGGTCGCCCCACGAGCGCCGTGCTGCGCGTGAGCAGCACGGTGTCCGGCATACCCGGGCTGGGACAGCCCTCCTCGGTCTGCTGGACGGCATACCAGTCGGGGTCGACCCACAGCTCGACAACCCAGGTGTCGGCCAGGGCGCGCGAGGGAGGGGTATGGCGTGGCTGCCGGTGCGCGGGAACATCGGGTCCGGGCGCAGGCTCGGGCGGGAGCTCGGTCTCGGGCTGCGGTTCGGGCAACGGTTCGGCCTCGACCTCGGGTTCGACCTCGTTCTCCGGCTCGATCTGCGACTCGACCTCGTCCTCCTGGTCAGTCTCGGACTCAACCTCGAGCTCAGTCTCGGACTCGACCTCGAGCTCAGTCCCGGACTCGGACTCGGACGCAGCCTCGACGTCCAGAGGAGTCTCGACGTCAGGCTCGACCACTGGCTCAGGCTCGACCTTTGGCTCGGGATCAATCTCTGGCTCCGGTCCGACCTCGGACTGCGGCTCATCCACCGTCTCCACCGGTTCTGACCCCATCGGCGGCGTCCCGGTGGTGAAGTCGTAACCGCACGACTCGCAGAACAGGGCGTCCACCACGTTGGACTCTCCGCAGTGCGGGCAGGTCTGGGTGGCGGCTGCCTCACCGGCACCGGCACCGTCCTCACCCGACCCGGCAGCCCCCGGTGGGGGCAGTGCGGGGGAGTGCGGCGGCATACCTGGCTGGGGGTCGGGGCCCGGGGCCGCGCCCATGGGGGAGCCGCACGTGTCGCAGTAGTCCAGCGACTCGCTGAGGTGTCCCTCCGGGCAGCGGGCGCTCACTGGTGGCGGACCCGGGTGGTCTTGGTCGAGGCGGTGTCGAGCTCCATCTCGTCGAGACGGTCCACGTTGCGGCGCAGGCGGACCCTTCCGGTGGCGGCGTCCTCGATGTCGACGACCCGGGCCAGGCGAGAGGTCGCGGCCTCGTCGCCGGTCTCACGGGCGAGCTGGACGGCGCGGCCGAGCCTCGAGGTAGCGGTCGCGTCGTCCCCGATCGCCTTGGCGCGCAGGCCGTCCTGGATCGCCGACGCCAGCTCGGTCTGGCCGGTGTAGTGCGCGACCTCGGGGCTGATCTGCGCGGTGAGCAGGCTGTCCGCGGACCAGCGCGCCTTCGCCAGACCCTGGGTGCGCACCTCATCGCCGACGACCAGCTGCACGCGTGCGGCGAGCTGCTCCTGGCCGACGGCCTTGGGGGCGAGCCGCACGGCCACGTGGAAGTCGCGGGTCTCGTCGCCCCACGCACCGGTGGCGTAGCCGCCGGTCAGGGCGTTGACCTCGGTGCGGCGGCCGGAAAGGTCCTCCAGCGAGGGCGAGACCTGCTTGACGAAGAGGACCTCCGCTCCCTGCGGCGCCCAGACGCGCAGCTGCGCCTCCGGCACGCCGCGGCCCATCGACTGCTGCATCAGCCGGGCGAAGTCCTGCGGAAGGCCCTCCCAGGTGCGGATCAGCTCGACCGTGCCCATGAGCGCCTCGGCGATCCGGCGTACCTCGGCGACCTGCCACGCGGCACCGAGCCCGCGGCAGTCGGCCTGGTAGCGCCCGCGGACCTGCTCGAGGGCCCAGTTGAGCTCCTGGGGCGTCTCGTGCTGGTTGGCGCCGTCGGTGAGCAGGATCGCGTGCCGCTTGGTCAGTGTCGGCACCGAACCGAAGAGCTGGCCCGCCGCGAGCAGCCAGCGACCCATGGCGGTGCCGCCGCCCGGGACGAGGCGCTGGAGCGAGCGCTTGGCCTCGAGGCGGGTCTGCGGAGACATGCGCACCATCGCGGCGGTCGTGCCGTCGGGGTAGCACAGGGCGGCCTCGTGGTTGCCGGCGACGATCGCGAACCAGACGCCGTCGACGATCTGGTCGAGGGCGGCGGACGCGGCGTAGGCCGCGGCCTGCACGCCCTGCACGTCCATCGACCCGGACACGTCGACGATGATGATCTCGCCGGCCTCGCCCGCGGTCGAGCTCATCGGGGCCACGGTGCCGGCGCCGGAGCAGGTCACCGACACGATCGCGTGCACGTCGGTGCCGCCGTCGGGCAGGAACTCGTTCTGGTGGACCGTCGAGGTGAAGTCAGCCATGGGTCCCATCCTGCCCCGCGCCGGTCCGCAGGAGCGCGGCGGTGATGTTGTCGGCGCCTCCGTTGCCGTTGGCCCAGGCCACGAGGGCCTGGGCGAGATCGAGGGGGTCGCGGCCCACGCGCAGCTCCTCCTGGCGCACGACGGCGCGCAGGTCGTGCGGCTCGGAGGCGTAGTTCCACAGGCCGTCCGAGCACAGCAGCAGCCAGCCCGGGGCGCTGACGTCCTGGTCGGTCACCTCGGGCGACTGGTCGGGGGAGTCGTCGCCGAGCCATCGGGTGATGGTGTGGGCGAGGGGGCCGGCCTCGGCGGTGGCACGGTCGAGGCCGGCCCGATACTGCTCCTCGGCCATCGAGTCGTCGCTGGTGAGCCGCAGGGGCTCGCCGTCGTCGGGGAACCAGTAGGCGCGGCTGTCACCGACCGAGCCGACGGTGGCGCGGCCGTCCTCGACGAGCGCGGCGACGTAGGTGCACGACGGTGCGGCGTCGGGGAAGTCGCGACCGACCTGGTCGACGGCTGCCGCAGCGGCTGCGGTGGCGGCGATGACGAGCGCGGAGGGTGCGTCGGCGTCGGTATCGGTGTCGGTCCTCGGCTCGGTGCTGGTGCTGGTGCTGCGGGCGAGGACGCCGACGGCGGCCTCCGCTGCGGCCAGGCTGGCCTCGGCCGACCGCGTGGCGGTGGTGACGCCGTCGCAGACCACCAGGGCGAAGCGGCCGGGGGACTCCTCGTCGGCCCACAGAGCCATCGCGTCCTCGTTGTCGCTGTGCCGGATGCCGCGGTCGCAGACGCCGGCGAGCAGGGGCGAGGGCTGGTCGGTGACGTGGTGGCGCGGGTCGGGCTTGCGCGCCCCGCACTCGGTGCACCACCCGTCGGCGTCGTAGGCGCCACCGCAGGAGCAGGTGCCGTGGTCGACCTCCTCCTCGGACGGTGCCGGGGGGTCGGGGTGGTCGCCGAGCTGGCCGTCGAGGAGCAGCATCGGGGCCGGCAGCGGGGGCGGGCCGTCGGAGAAGGGCTCGGGCTCCTCCTCCACCGGGTCGGGCGGGGTGAGCGGGGAGACCTCGGGCTCTGCCTCCACAGGGTCGGGCGGGGTGAGCGGGGTGACCTCGGGCTCGGAGTCGCCGGTGGTCGCGCCCGGTGGGGTCGCGTCCAGGTTGTCGGACGCGTCCGGTGCGGCGGGGGGCGTCGGGGAGGGGGGTGGGGTCGTCGTCATGTCCAGCTCCAGGGTCGGACGGCGTTGGCGCGGTCGATCAGCTCGGCGCGCTCGAGGGGGTCGGGGGTGTAGTCGGCGAGGAAGCGGTACTCCTTCTCCAGCGCCCGGTTCAGGGCGTCGCTGGTGACGGGGACCTCGCCGAGCTTCCAGTCGGGCTTGGGGCCGTCCTTGCCCACGCGCTCCAGCGCCTGCTGGTAGATCGTGACGTTGAACTGGGCGCGCTGCTTCGGGTCCAGCGTCAGCCGGGAGACCGCGTGCACCGACTCGCGGAGGTCGGCCAGCGAGCCGCGCCGGCGCAGCAGCTCGGCGCGGAGCCAGCGGGCGCGCGGGTGGGCCCGGCTGCTCGCGGGCACCGAGTCCAGCGCGGCGATCGCCCCGTCCACGTCACCCCGGCCCAGGCGCACCCGGTGCAGCCCGAAGGCGGCGGGTGCGACATACGCCGCGTCCGTCCTCCACGCCCGCGCATAGTCGAGCTCGGCCGCCCTCGCGTAGCCGCCGAGCTCGCTGGCCAGCGCGAGCGCCAGCCGCGGCGCGATCTCGCCCGGCACCGCGTCACGGACGGCCGCGAGGTGCCCGGCGGCGTTCTGCCCGGCCGCTCGCGCCCGCTCCGGCTCGGTCCCGGCCTGGGAGAGGGCCCACAGCCCGCGCACCCAGGAGGCCCGCCAGTCCCACGGGTCCTCGGCGAGCAGCCCGCTCACGGCCTGGTCGAGCCAGGCCTGCTGACCGGTCCGGATCCCGGCGCGGGCCCGGGCCAGCAGCACCTCGGGGGTCTGCTCGGTCGCCCGGACGAGCGCGGCGTGCTGGGCAACGGGGTCTCCCGTGGGCAGGGAGGAAATCCAGTCGAGCATGGGGTCGGTGTCGTCACGCTTGAGCTCGGGCAGCTCCCACCAGGACAGGGTCTCGGCCGTCGGCACCGGCGCCTCGAAGACCGCCGAGTGCGCGGACATCGTGGCCGCGTGGTCGCTCGCGGTCGCGACCACCTGGCGCAGCACCCCGACCATCTGGGAGCGCAGCTCCTCGACGGTGAGGAAGCGGTCGTTGGGGTCCGGCGCGCAGCAGCGGGCCACGAGCCGGTAGAACGCGTCGTGCTCCACGAACGCCGGCACCTCCGAGGCCGGGGGCAGGGAGTCGACGAACTCGGTCTGGTAGCCGCGGAACTCGAAGGTCAGCACGCACAGCGTCCGGCCGATGGTGTAGATGTCAGAAGCCACCGACGGCCCGACCTGCGCGACCTCCGGCGCCTGGTAGCCGACGGTGCCGTAGATCGGCGACTCGAGGTCGTCCTGGCGCCGCACCCCGCCGAGGTCGATGAGCTTGACGCCGTCGCCCTCCTGGATGAGGTTGTCCGGCTTGAAGTCGCAGTAGAGCAGGCCGAGGTCGTGCAGGTGCCCGAGGGCAGGCAGCGTCTCCAGCACGTAGGCCAGCGCCTGGTCGACCGGGAACGGGTGGTAGCCCCCGGCCGTCTGCAGGCGCTGCTTGAGCATCTGTTTCAGGCTGGTGCCGCCGACGTACTCCATCACCGTGTAGGCGTCGCCCTCGTGGGTGACGACGTTGTAGATCTCCACGATGAGCGGGTGCTTGACCTGGGCGAGGAACTGCTGCTCGGCGACGGCCGCGTCCAGGGCGTCGGCGTCACCGGTGTTGAGCAGCCCCTTGAGCACGACCCACCGGTCGGAGACGTTGCGGTCCCGGCCCAGGTAGATCCAGCCCATGCCGCCGTGGGCGAGGGCGCCGACCACCTCGTACTGCCCCGCGACGAGGTCGCCCGGCGACAGCTTGGGCGTGAAGGAGTAGGGGGCCCGGCACTGCGGGCAGAAGCCCTGCTGACGACCCCCGGCCTCCCCCGCGGCGCGCCCGACGTCGGCGCCGCAGTTGGGGCAGACCCGCCGGTCCTCGGGGACCTGGGGGTCGGTCATCACGGCCTGCGTGGGGTCGGACGGGGGCACCGGCGGCACCTGGGTCAGTCCCATCCCGAGCTTGGAGCGGCGCACGGCCGCCTGGGCGCGCTGCCGCCGCACGGTGGCGGCGTCGACCGCCTGCCGGGTCTGGCCCGGGGCCGGGGTGGCGACCTGCGGGGCACCGCTGGCCGGGCCGGAGGTGTCGGGCGCCTCGTCCGCGCCGACCGGGGCGGAGCCGTCGGGCGGGGCGTGCTGGCTGGTGGGGGGAGTGGCGTCCGGCGCCGCGACGGGTGCCGGTTGCGCTGCCACGACCTGCAGGGGCTCCGGCGACCCGCAGACGTTGCACCAGCCGTCCTCGTAGGAGCCGGGGCAGCCCGGCTCGAGGCACGGGTTCACAGCGTCACCCCCATCGTCCTGGCGAAGGTCTCCTGCGCCTGCACCAGCGCCTCCAGCCGCGTCAGGTCGGTCGGTCGGGCTTCGACCAGGGCCTGCGCCTGCTCGGCGAGGGAGGCCACGGCGGTCCGGGCGCCCTCGTCGTGCTCGAGCGCGTCGCGGACCCGGGTGGCACGCAGGGCGAGGTCCTCGCGACGGGCCAGCGCCGCGGCATAGTCACCCTGCGCGACGCTCAGCGCCCGGTCGACCCGTTCGAGGCTGGCCAGGTATGCCGTGAGGTCGGCGGGGTCGGAGGGCACCGGTCCGAGCGCGGTCACGTCGGGCACCCCGAGCGTGGGCGCGGGGGTGACGAGCGAGCGCGCGCGCTCGGCCAGCGCCCGGACGGCCTGGCCCCGGGCCGTGAGCTCGGCGACCTCCCGGGTGGCCCGCGCGTGGTCGACCCGGGCGTGGGCACGGGCGGACGCCGCGACGATCAGGTCGCGCTCGGCGGTCGCGGCGGCAGACTCCAGCGGACCGAGCAGCCCGCCCACGTCCGCACCCCGCCGGGCGCGCGAGGTGACGTCCGCGAGGCTGCCGTCCAGTGCGTCATACACCTCGGCGGCGGAGCCGCGCCGGGAGGCGGGCACCAGCGCCACCTGGTCGGCGATCCGCTCGATCGTCTGCCGGAGGGCGCGCAGGCGACCGGAGACGTCGGGGTCGGACCCGTCGAGGCGCAGCCGGGAACGCAGCGAGGAGGCGAGCGAGTCGGAGAGCCGGCAGGCCTCCGGCAGGGAGACCGCGAGGGCCTGACCCGCGCCGCGGGAGGCGGGCTGCTCCAGGGAGCCCCAGACCAGCGTGGTGATCCGGCGGCGCTCGGCCTCGCCGACGCGACCGCTGTCCCAGGTGGCGAGCAGCAGCTCGAGCCGGTCGGCCACCCCCTGCCAGAGCGTCATCGACAGGGTGACGTCGGGGGTGACAGCCTGGCGCTGGGCGGGGTCGGGCAGCTCCATCGCCGCCTGGTCGAGGGCGTCGAGCTCGCCGCGGCGCAGGTCCTTCCACCGGATCATCGCGTCGAGGTAGCGGAGCAGCTCGCGCTCGGGCACGTCCGCCCCGAGCGAGCCCGGGGCCGGCGGGGAGACGGCGTAGGGGGTGGCCGTCACCGGTAGTCCTTCAGCCGCTGGCCGATGCCGGACCAGGCCATCGCCGCGGCGAGGAGACCGAGCAGCAGCGCGGCGCCGGAGGTGATGGCGGCGGGCGTGCCCACCTGTCCCTGCGCCGTGGCGAGCGCGTCGTCGACGAGCTGCTGCAGCGTGGTCTCGACGTCGTCGAACTCGGCCTCGGTGGCGGCGACCGCCTCCAGGCGGGCGGCGGTGCCGTCGGCGGCGGTGACGTCGGCGTGGCTGCCGACCACCGTGGCCCAGTCGTCACGGGCGGCCGGCAGGTCGAGCTGCGCGAGGTTCTCCTCGGCGGCCCCGGCCGCCGTGTCGAAGGCCTCGGAGGAGGTCGGGGAGCCGAGGACCACGAGGTACTGCTCCGCCCGGGTCTCGCGCACCTGCTGCAGCGCCTGCGCGGCCACGACGCCGTCCTGGACGCGCTGGTCGTAGTTCAGCGGCAGGGCCGTGGGGTTGAGGGAGGCGTAGGTCAGACCGGCGGTGATCGCCGTCGCCACGAGCAGGGGGACGTTGACGATGCGGCGCGTGCGCAGCGCGAGCCAGATCAGGATGCCGAGCAGGACGAGCGTGGACGCTCCACCCACCGCCGCGGTGAACGCGGAGCGGGACCTGGTCTGCAGCGCGTCCGCGCGGTCGAGGGCCACGTCGTCGGTGATGGCGCTGGCCGCCCGGGCCTGCGCGACCGCCTCGGCCTGTCGCTCGGCCGCTGCCGCAGGGTCGGTCGCCGCGAGCCGCGCCGCGTCCTGCGTGAGGAACCCCACGTCGACCAGCCGGCCGGCGGCCTCGGCGTTCGTGGTGCCCGTGCCGGAACGCGCCTGCTGGACGGCCGCTCCGGTGAGAGCCTCACGGACAGCCGCGTCGGTGACCCCTCGCTGGTCCTCCGTGAGGCCGGCCGCCTCCTCGGCGACAAGCCGGGTGCTGCCGAGCTCGGCCAGGGCGATCTCCGTGCCGGCACGCTCGGCCGCCGCCCACTCCTGGACCACGACGTTGGGGGTGCTGTTGACGCCGTCGGTGTCGAAGGTGCCGGTGGCCGCGATGCCGGTCAGCAGGGCGGCCCCGGCCGCGACCCCGCGCGCCCAGCGCAGGAGGGACGGCGTCGAGCGGCGGGAGGGGGTGCGCGCAGGTGCGGGCGTTGGGGCGGGGGCCGAGGCAGGTGCGGGAGAGGCCGCGGGGGCAGCAGGCGCAGACGTGGGCGCCGCCTGTGCTCCCGTCCGCACCGCTGCCTGCGCGGCCGGCTGTCCCGGACCCGTCACGAACCCTCCTCGTGCCCCATACGCTGCTCCGTCTCCTGCTCCTGACCCGTCTCCTGGCCCTCGGAGCCCAGTGTGCCCTCCGCCACCGACAGGTCCACCCCGTCGCGGTCCTCGAAGTCCACGCGGCGCAGGGTCCGCAGGTCCTCGACGCTGACGTCATCGGTCTCGCGCAGCCGCCAGGCGTGCCGGCCGATGGCAGCCTCGAGCATGTTGCGGGAGAAGCGGCCGTTGCCGAACGAGGGCCCTCGCGGCGTGGCGGCGAGGACCTCCCGGAACCGCTCGGTGGCCTCGGCGTCGACGTCGTAGTCCATCTTCTTCGCCAGCGTCTGCTGGATCGCGACCAGCTCGTCGTCGCTGTAGTCGTCGAACTCGATGATCGTGCGGAAGCGGCTCTCCAGCCCCGGGTTCATCGCCACGAACTCGGCCATCGGCGCCGGGTAGCCCGCCACGATGACGACGATCTCGTCGCGGTGGTCCTCCATCTCCTTGACGAGGGTGTCGATGGCCTCCTTGCCGTACTGGTCGCCGCTGAGGCTGTAGGCCTCGTCGATGAACAGCACGCCGCCGAGCGCGGACTTGACGACCTCGGAGGTCTTCGCGGCGGTCTGCCCCAGGTAGCCGGCGACGAGCTCGGAGCGGTCCACCTCGACCAGCTGCCCCTTGTTGAGCAGGCCCAGCGCGCGGTAGATCCCGCCGATCAGCCGCGCGACCGTGGTCTTGCCGGTGCCCGGGTTGCCGACGAAGACGAGGTGCCGGGTCAGCGTGGCGGCCTTGAGCCCGGCCTGCTGACGGCGCGCCTCCATCTTGAGCACGGCCACCTGCCGGTGGATCTCCGCCTTCACCCGGTCCAGCCCGATGAGCTCGTCGAGCTCGGCCAGCAGCTCCTCGACGGTGCGCTCCGGCTGCTCCGGCTGCTGCGGCTCCGGCTCGGGGGCGGCGGGGGCGGTCGGGTCCTCCTGGGTGGCGGTCGGCGGTGCCGGCTGGGCGTGGTGCTCCACGGGGGGGACCGGGGGGTATGGCGTGCCGCTCGGGGTGGTCGCGCCGACGCTGCCGCCCATGTGCCCCAGCATCTGCCGGACCCGCTCGGACTGCTCCTGCGCGCGGTGCAGGAGGTCCTGCGACCAGTCGCGCAGGGTGGCCTGGTCGAGGGTCGGCGTGGTGGACGTACCAGGCGCGACGGGCGTGCCGGGCGTGGCGGACGGCACCCACGGCGCGGGGGCGGACGACGGGGACAGCGGCGCGTGGCCGCCGACCCCGGCCGCGGCGAGCTGCGTCTGGGCGGCGGCGGTCGCGCGGCCGACGCTGAGCGAGCTCGCCCCGGGGACCGCGCAGGCGGACGTGGCCACCTCGGCCAGCGCCTCGGCATACCCGCGGGCGTGGGGGCTGGACTCGGCGAGCAGGGTGCTGAGCAGGGTGGTGGGGATGGAGCTGTAGCGGCGACCCCGTGGGGCCATCTCGAAGAAGTCGCCCGACGGGCGCTTGACGGCCTGTCCCCAGGAGCGCGCGACCTCGGAGGCGCCGGTGTCCGACTGCTCCATCACCGCGGCAGCGAGCGCGAGGCCCTCGGCGCGGACTGTCCCCTCGTCGAGGCCGGCCTCGCGGCCGACGCGGGCGAGGACGTCGACGGCGTCGTGCAGTGCGTGGGTGGTCATGGGGCGCGTCCCTCCGGCGGGGCGAGTGTCGAGGGCGGAGCGGTCGGGGTGGCGGACTCATCGTCGGTCTCGGTCTCGGCCTCGGCGTCGGCCTCGTGAGGGGGGCCGGGCGCCGGCGCGTCGTCCGCGTTGAGGACGCCGCCGGCAGCCGCGCTGCCGAACTTCTCGGCGATGAACCGCCCCTGGGCGACCAGCTCGCGGGCGTCGTCGCGGTAGACGGCGTCGAAGACGCGGTCCATCGTCAGGCCGAGCAGGTCGAGCTGGTCGACGAGCACCATGAGCGAGGTCTTGGCACCGTCGACGGGCCGCGTGTCGGCATACCGGCGGGGGAGACGCTGGTAGGAGCCGATCGCCTCGGGCAGGTAGTCGGTCGCGGTCGCGATGACGGTGTAGCCCAGCTCGCTGCCGGTGATCTTCTTCAGACGCGGGACGGTGTCGCGGACGGTGTCGACGACGCGCGCCGCGCGGGCCACGACGACCGAGGGCAGCGCGCTGCCGGTGAGCAGCCCCTCGGTGGCGGCGAGCGCGGCGTGCACGTCGTCGGCGGTCGGGGGCGGCGGCAGCACCATCCGCTCGTCCGGCGCCTCGGGCGGGGTGCGCCCGATCATGCGGTCGAGCAGGTCGGAGAAGCCCACGTCAGCGCTGGGTGGGCGGCACGGGGCCGAGGTCGAGCTGACCGCCGGCGAGGCGGACGTCGGTGCGCTGCGACCGGTCGAGGTAGCTGCGCGACTTCTCGACCTCGCCCTCGAGCACGCCGATCGTCTGGGCCATCGAGTCCAGCGCCTGGCTGCGGAAGCTGTCGATGGCGTCCATCGTCTCGTAGATGTTCGCGAACGCGGCCTGCAGCTGCTGGAGCCCGACCGTCGAGGACGCCGCCTGCTCCTGGATGAGCACGGAGTTGTCGCGCATCATCTCCGAGGTGCGCTGGATGAGGTCCGAGGTCGTCGCGTTGAGCGCGGTGATCTGGTCGAGGACGAGCCGCTGGTTGTTGAGGGCCTGGGCCACGAGCACCGCGGTGCGCAGCGCGGAGACGGTCGTCGTGGAGGCGCGGTCCACACCCTTGATGAGCTCGATGTTGTTCTTCATGATGATGTCGATCGCCAGGTAGTTCTGGATCGACACGGCGAGCTGGGTGAGCAGGTCCTGGTGCTTCTGCCGGACGTAGAAGAGCACGTCCTCGCGCATCGCCTTGGCCAGCTCGGGGTCCGTCTCCTGCAGGAGCGCGACGTGCGCCGAGACCTTGGCGTCGAGCTGCTCGGCGATGTAGACGTACTGGTTGATGCGGCCCATCGAGTCCCAGAGCTGCTGCTTCTCCATGTTGAGCGCCGCGTTGTCCTTGGACAGCTCGTCCTGCCCGCTGCGCAGGGCGTGCAGGATCGCGTCGATGTGCTTCTCGGCCGACTCGTACTTCTGGAAGTAGTCGGTGAGGCGGTCGCCGAACGGGATCATCCCGAGGATCTTTTTGGACCCCTTGGCCTGCCCGGGGTCGAGGTCCTCGACGGTGCGGCGCAGCTCCATGAGGGTGCGACCGACCTTGGACTCCTTGGAGATGCCGCCCTCCTGCAGCGCCCGCACGGGCGACTTCAGGAGCCGGTTGGAGGTCTCGGCTGCGGTGCGGATCTCGGCGTCGCCCATCGTGCGCACGTCGGCGGCGCGCTGGGCGAACTCCGGGGAGCGGGTCTCGGTCTGGGTCAGGCCCGTGAGGTACTCGTCGACCTTCGCGTCCAGCACCGGGATCGCCTCCGGCGCGACCTGCGGCGCCATCTTCGGGGCCGCGGTCTCCGCGACCGGCTGGGGCGGGGCGGGTGCGGTGAGCGTGAGTGGCTCGGCGGCGGCCAGGGGGGAGGCGAGCGGCTGCGGCTGGTCGGTCATGAAAAGTCTCCTCGTGAGATCGCGCGCGACGGAAAGCCCCGATCAGGACACCCGGCGGGTCTGACGGATCCATTGTCTCCCGAGTTCGCGCTTCGCACACGGGGGGCTGCCTCCTGGGTGCGGAAGGCTACCCCCGCAGGGGTATGCCGTACGCCATCAGGTCGACCCCGGGCACCGGCGTCCAGTCGCGGTCGGGGAGACGGCGGAAGCCGCGACGCTGGTAGAGGCGGTGGGCCGTGGTCATCCAGGTCGCGCTGCAGAGCACGACGGCCGCGTAGCCGTCTGCTCGGGCGCGGTCCATCACCGCCTCCAGCAGGGCAGCACCGACACCTCTGCCCTGCGCGTCCGGCGCCACCCCCAGCATCCGGAACTCGGCCTCGCCCTCGCGGGCGATCTCGCGCTGGTCGGATCCTGTCCCTGCCCAGGTCACCGTCCCGACGACCCGCCCGTCCAGCTCCGCGACCCAGACCTCCGCGTCCCGCGTCCGGGCGGCGGTGTCCCGGAGCGCCCGCCAGTAGGGCTGCTCCGGGGGCATGCCGCTGGGCGCGTAGGCCGCGACGAGGATCCGACCGACGTCGGCGTGGTCGTCCCGGCCCGCGGGGCGGACCACCACGCCCTGCCCGGCGTCGGCGGCTCCACTCACTCGAGCACCTCGAGCTCTACGTCGACCGGTTCCCCCTCCTCCAGGTCCTCGGCGAGGCGAACCGCCTTCTTCACCGGCAGTACGAAGCAACCGCTCGCCGCGTCCGGGAAGACCGAGGTGCGCCAGGTGGTGCCCCCCACGGTCACCTCAACGCGGACGGACCCGAAGCCCCGCGGGGCGCGGGGCCGCTGCCGCACGGTCGCGCTGGCGTCGGGTGGGAGGGTCAGGAAGTACCACGCGTCCTGAGCCTCGGCGCGCCAGAGGGTCGCCCTGAAGAGGCACCGTTCCGGCACCCCTGCCCGACCCGCCATCTCCTCACGACCTGCCACAGCCTGAGACTAGGAGCGGGGGCTGACAATGGTCCCGTGACCACGCCGACGCCGGGCTCCGCGAGCGAGCCCGCGGACCTGATCGAACCCCATACCCTCCGGCGCACGGTGCTGACCGTCGCCGGGCTCAACTTCGGCTACTTCTGGGTCGAGGTCGTGGTGGCCCTGGCGATCGGGTCGGTGGCGCTGCTCGCCGACAGCGTCGACTTCCTCGAGGACACCGCGGTCAACCTGCTGATCTTCCTCGCGCTCGGCTGGCCCATCGCCCGGCGTGCGCTCGCAGGCAAGGCGATGGCGCTGCTGATCCTCGTGCCCGCGCTCGCCGCGGGGTGGGCGGCCGTCTCCAAGGCCGGCGACCCCGCGCCGCCCGACGTGCTCGCGCTCGTGGTCACGGCAGGGGGAGCGGTCGTCGTCAACGGCGTGTGCGCCCTGCTGCTCTCGCGGATCCGGCACCACGGCGGCTCGATGACCGCCGCGGCGTTCCTCGTCGCACGCAACGACGTGCTGGTCAACCTCGCGATCATCGCGATGGCCGCGGTGACGTGGTGGACCGGTAGCGGCTGGCCCGACATCGTGCTCGGCGCCATCATCGTGGTCGTCAACGTCGGTGCCGCCAAGGAGGTCTGGGAGGTCGCGACCGAGGAGGGCCTCGCCGCGAAGGCGCTTGCCGGCGAGCAGCTGGAGGCGTAGGCCTGACTACCAGGCAGACATCGTGCTAGACGGCGGATATTTCCAGCGGGAGGAACGATTGCTGCCGGGTAGTCGACGTGGGAACGAGGAGTGACGCGCCGCGGGGACGACGGGTGGTGGTCCGGCGACTCAGGCGCGGATCCAGAGGCCCACGGTCACCACATCACCGAGCTCGACTCCCTCGGCCGCGCGCACCGCGTCCTTGACCGGGACGACGAACGCGCCCTCGCGTGGCCACAGGGAGGTGGTGAACAGGGTGGCCCCGATGCGGACGGAGACCGGGATCATCCCCCAGCCGTAGGTGACCGCCTGCGCGATCTCCCTGAGCCAGCGGGCCTCGTCGGGCGGGACGACGACGAAGTGGAAGGGGGCCGGCCCTCGCCACTCCACGACCTCGCCGGTGAACTCGAGGTCGGGCTCCGGTGCCTCATCCACCGACCTCCACCGCCTGCACCAGCTGCAGGAGTGCGCTGGCCAGCTCTCCGAGCGCCAGGGACATCGTCACCACCACGACCACCGCGGGCACGCGACCGTCGCGCAGGATCCGGTCGAAGCTGGGCTCGTCGGGATGGGCGTGGGCGTGCCGGCTCCCACGCAGCGTCACGCTGACCACCCAGGCAGACAGGGCTGCCGCGACGAGGGCCGGCACCAGCACGGCGGACCCCAGGGTGCTCGCTGTCAGGCGCCCGACCGTGAGCGCGCCGACGACGAGCGCCAGCCCGGTGCGCCGCCAGGCCAGGGCGGTGCGCTCCTGCTGGAGGCCGGGGTCGCGCGCTCGGCGGCCCGAGCTCACGACCCGATCCGCGTCACGCTGGCGACCACCAGCACGATCCCGGCGAGCGACACCCCGACGACGACCACGATGCCGGCCGCGTTGCCGGGCAGCGGGGCGTCCTCGCGCATCGCCCGCTCCACGCGGGCCCAGCCGCGCCACGAGTGGTAGGCCGAGGCCAGGCCCGTGAGGGCGAGCACGGCGGCGAGGGCGGCCTGGGCGCGGTCGTCGATCTGCAGCGGCAGGGCGTCGACGGCGGCGGCCACGGCGAGCAGGGCCAGGCTGGTGCGGATCCACGCCAGGAAGGTGCGCTCGTTGGCCAGCGAGAACCGCGGGTCGGGCTCGCTGCCCGTGCCATAGACGGATCGGGGCCAGCGCGGGGAGGTCACGGTGCCAAGGTTAGGGGCGCCGGGGGAGGCGGTGGTGTCAGGTGCGTCACAACACGGCGTCCAGAAGCCCGGGGTGATGTCTACTACATACCGTAGGGGGTATGATCGGAGGCATGAACACGCTCCTGATCCTGGGGGCTGGAACGGCCGGCACGATGGCCGCCAACCTCCTCCGCAAGCACCTCGGTGCCGACGACTGGTCCATCACGGTGGTGGACCAGGACGCCCGACACGTCTACCAGCCAGGACTGCTCTTCATCCCGTTCTGGATGAAGCCGGAGCGGGTGGTGAAGGACCGGCGCGAGTTCCTCCCCGAGGGAGTGGAGTTCGTCGAGTCGGGCATCTCCCGCGTGGACGCGCAGGAGCAGGTCGTCGAGCTGGCCGACGGTCGCCGACTGTCCTACGACTGGCTGATCATCGCCTCAGGCACCCGCCCCGACACGAGCCTGGTGCCCGGTCTGGCCGACGGCTCGCTCTTCCGCGACAAGGTGCACGAGTTCTACACGCTCGAGGGCTCGATCGCCCTCAAGAAGTCGCTCGAGAGCTTCGAGCAGGGCCGCATCCTGGTCCACATCTCGGAGATGCCGATCAAGTGCCCGGTGGCGCCGCTGGAGTTCGTGTTCCTCGTCGAGGACCACTTCCGCAAGAAGGGCCTGCGCCACAAGGTGGACATCACCTTCGTCACGCCCCTGGACGGCGCCTTCACCAAGCCGGTCGCCTCCGAAGAGCTGGGCGGGCTGCTCAAGGAGCGCAGCATCCGGGTGGTCGCCGACTTCGCGGTCGAGCGGATCGACAACGAGACGCAGCACCTGGTCTCCTACGACGGGCGCGAGGTGCCCTTCGACCTGCTCGTCACGGTGCCTCCCCACACGGGTCAGAAGTTCATCTTCGACTCCGGGCTGGGCAACGACGCGGGCTTCGTCCCGGTCGACAAGCACACGCTGCGCTCGGTCACCCACGAGCGGATCTTCGTCCTCGGTGACGCGAGCGACATCCCGACCTCCAAGGCCGGGTCCGTCGCCCACTTCGCCACCGAGATGTTCATCGACAACTTCCTCGCGGCCATCGAGGGTCGCCCGTTGCCGAACGCCTTCGACGGTCACGCCAACTGCTTCGTGGAGTCCGGGCGCGGCCAGGCGCTGCTGCTCGACTTCAACTACGACACCGAGCCGCTCAAGGGCAGCTTCCCACTGCCGGCCGTCGGGCCGATGAAGCTGCTCAAGGCCACGCGGGCCAACCACATGGGCAAGCTAGCCTTCGAGCAGATCTACTGGAAGATGTTGCTCCCCGGGCACAAGCTGCCCGTCTCCACCGAGATGTCGATGGCCGGCAAGCGTCGGCCGAAGGAGTAGTCACCGATGCCCACCAACACACTCAACGGACGGTCTTTCGAGGTCGACGGCGAGGGATTCCTCACCCGCCGCGACGACTGGAGCGAGGAGCTGGCCACCGACCTCGCCACCCTGCTCGACCTCGAGCTCGACGCCCAGCACCTCGCGCCGCTGCGCTTCATGCGGGAAGACTCCGCCACGACCGGTGTCACGCCCACGCTGCGCCGAATGCAGACCGTCGGCGGCTTCGACATCAAGGACCTTTTCGCCCTCTACCCCGGCAAGCCCGCCAAGAAGATGGCCTGGCTCGCCGGCCTGCCCAAGCCGGTCGGCTGCGTCTGAGCCTTGGCTCGGACCGACTGCGGCACAAGGAGACACAGCAATGACCACGACCATGCAGATCCCCGAGGGCTTCATCATGCCCGACTTCGGCAACGCCGGCCGGCCCCGCGCCCAGGCGTCCGCCACCCCCGGTGAGGAGGGCGCGACCGACACGGTCTCGTCCTACACCGGGCCCCGCAAGATGGCCTTCATCTGCTCCAAGGGCAACCTGGACATGGCCTACCCGGCGCTCATCATGGGCAACGCCGCGCTGGGCGAGGGTGCGGAGGTGCACATCTTCTTCACCTTCTGGGGCCTGGACATCGTCAACACCAAGACCTACGACAACCTCAAGTTCACGGTGTCCGGCAACACGGCGATGCACATGCCCGGCCTCGGTCGGGTGCGGCCCGGGCTGGAGCACAAGTCGATGCCGCAGGCCCTGGGCAACGTGCCCGGCATGACCAGCATCGCGACGAAGATGATGAAGAAGCAGATGACCGAGATGGAGATCCCGGACATCCCGGAGTTCCTCGACCTGATGCAGGCCGCGGGTGCGCACATGTACGCCTGCAAGCTCAGCTTCGACATGGCCAAGATGATCGAGGCCGACCTGCACCCGGCCGTCGAGGGCGTCATCAGCGCCGGCGACTTCATCGACATCGCGGAGAACGCGCAGGTCGTGTTCGTCTGACCGCCCCTTCGAGCGCCCGGTGACCTCGTGTCGCCGGGCGCTCGGCCGTCGCGGCCCCCTACCGGACGCGTGGCAGCGCCCGCCGGACGCGTCACTCCACGCGGATCTCGCCCATCTCCTCCCAGCCTGCACCCTCCACCTGCCGCGAGATGATCTGCGGGGTCGCCGTGAGGTACTGCGGCCACTCCCGCGTCACCTGCGCGAAGTGCTCGGACTGCACGTGGGGGCCGGCCCCGTCGTCCTCGAACGCCTCGACCAGCACGAAGACGTTGGGGTCCTCCAGGCTCCGCGACCACTCGAACCACTTGTTTCCCGGCTCGGCACGCGTCGCCTCGGTGTAGTCGCGGACGATCTGCGGCCACCGCTCGGCGTGCTCGGGCTTGACGGGGAACTTGACGACGATGAAGTACATGTCGTCCATCCAACCCGGTCCCGACGGAATACCGTGGGCGGGCACGCCGGTTCCACCCGACGGCACCACTGCATACCCGGACCGCCACCGGACCGGAGACGAAGGGGACTCGAGCGTGACGCTGACCACCGACCAGGCATCCGCGCCGCGCACCCCCGTGACCGACGAGGCCCGGCGGGCCGGGCTCCGCCAGATGCGTCTCGTGGCGACCGGGCTGCTGGTGCTGATGGCCGTCGTCTACGTGCTGACCCACGGCCGCGACGGCGTCTGGGGCTACGTCAACGCGGGCGCCGAGGCGGGGATGATCGGTGCCATCGCCGACTGGTTCGCGGTGACGGCGCTCTTCCGGCACCCGCTCGGGCTGCCGATCCCGCACACGGCCCTCGTGCGCCGGCGCAAGGACGAGCTCGGCGCCAGCCTCGAGCAGTTCGTCTCCGACAACTTCCTCACCCCGCAGGTGCTGCGCGAGAAGTACCTCGACGCCGAGGTCGTCCGCCGGCTCGCCGCGTGGGTCGCCCAGCCCGAGCACGCAGAGCGTGTCGTCGCCGAGGCCGTGCCGTTCGTGCGCCGCGGGGTCGAGCGCATCGACGAGCACGAGCTGCGCACGCTCGTCGACAACCTCGTCATCCCGCGCGTGCGGCGCGAGCCGCTGTCCTCGATCGCCGGTCACCTGATGGCCAGGATCGTCGAGGACGGGTCCCACCACGGGCTCGTCGACCTCGGTGCCCGCGAGTTGCACGCGTGGCTGGCGCTGCACCAGGACGAGGTCGAGGCGATCGTCCGCTCGCGCGCGCCACAGTGGTCGCCCGCCTGGGTCAACGACCAGGTGACGCGGCGGGTCTACCAGGAGGTGCTGCGCTGGGCCCGCGACATCAAGGACGACCCGCAGCACAACGTGCGGCACGCCGTCGACTCCTACCTCGCCGAGCTCGGGCAGGACCTGCAGCACGACCCGCGCACGGCCGCCCGGTTCGAGAGCCTCAAGGAGCGGCTGCTGGACCACCCGCAGGTCAGCGACACCGGCGTCCGCCTCGCGGAGACGCTGCGCCAGACCCTCGTCGAGGCGCTGGACGACCCGACCGGCCACCTCCGCACCCGCCTGGCCACCGAGCTCGCCGCCCTCGGTCGCCGCACCCTCGAGGACGAAGCCCTGCGGGCCCGGCTCGACGCGTGGAGCGCGGACGTCGTGGTGGACCTCGTCGGGCGCTACGGCCCGGAGCTCACCTCGGTCATCTCCAGCACGATCCAGCGCTGGGACGCGCAGGAGGCGTCCGACAAGATCGAGCTGCACGTGGGGCGTGACCTGCAGTTCATCCGGCTCAACGGCACCGTCGTCGGCGCCCTCGTCGGCCTGTTCATCCACACCGTGTCGCAGTTCCTCTAGACCTGCCCGGCCCTGCACCGACCCGGCGAGCCACCCGGCCGAGGACCGGCGACCGACACCCCGCCGAGGGCTCCCTGTGGACAACTTCTGCGAGCGGACGAGCTGCGGGGGCAGTCTCGGAACATGTCTTTCGAAGACCTTCCCAGGGACTGGGCCCACCGGTCGCTCGACGACCCGGTCCTGACCGCTGACATCCTCGACCTCGTCGTCAGCGACCGGGACCGGGCCGCCGGCGGTGTGATGGTGCTGCTCTGCCAGGCCGACGGTCGGCTGTCCCAGCCGGTCTTCGTCGGCGAGATCGGCTCGCCGGACGTGGCGATGGACGTCATCTCCTTCATGGCCCCCAACGCCCTGGACCTGCCCGGGGTTGGCGGCCTGGTCGTCGCCCTGGTCCGCGGGTCGGGCGCCGTGACGGACCTGGACCGGCGGGTGCACCAGCACACCCTCGAGGTATGCGGTCGTGCCGGGCTCGCCCTCTTCGGCACCTTCGTGGTCACCCGGTCGGACGTCGTCCACCTGCCGGTCGCCTCGGACCTTCGCCTGGAGCGGGGCGTCGCGTGAACGCCGCGGTCAGGCCGCGCGCTCCTCCGAGACCTCGCGCACCCGCTCTGCCATCGCCCGCCAGCACGACGTGCTCATGGCCCAGCGCGTGATCTCCCACGGCCCGCTCGCGCGGTGCGCCACCCGCATGAGGGTGCCGCCGCCAGACTCGTCCAGGTCGATCTCCAGGGCACCGGAGACACCCCGCGGAAGGTCCATCGGTCCGCTCACCTCCAGCAGGCCGGCGGGGCAGAGCGCGGTCACGGTGCCCCACGGGCGCGGCCGGCCACCCAAGACGCCACCCTCGAGCACGCGTCCCCCGAGGAACGCCTCCAGCACGACGTCCCGTGACCCGCGTCGGCTGACCGTCGACCACCAGGAGGAGGACTCCTGGGTCAGCGTCCGCCACACGGCTGCGCTCGGCGCGGCGATGAGAACCTCGTGCCGGACCTGCAGACTCGTCACGCTCATGGGAGCTCCTCGCGCCGGTGTCGACGGCCGCGACAACCCGCGGCAGCCGTGCTTGGGCGGGACGCTACGCGCGGCTCGTTGCCGCAGCGTCACGGTTGTGTTTCGTGTCTGCACCGATCTCGTCTGCGAGACCGGTGGCAGGGTGCGGTTGCCGGGTCTACGGTGGATGCATGAGACGCAGGGTCGTCGCGGCGGCAGTGGCAGCTCTTCTTCTGGCTGGGTGCCAGGGAGCTGAGGAACCCGGCACGGACACGCCCACGCCCACCGGCGCGAGCACCTCCACGGAGCCGGCCCAGCCCAGCACCGAGGAGCCGAGCACCGACGAGACGAGCGGGGACGAGACGAGCAGCGACCCGCCCACCGGGGACCAGACCGACGACGACGACGACGATGACGACACCAGCGAGGACGACCCCAGCGGGACGAGCGAACCGACCGCCGACCTCCCCGCCTGGGTCGACGCCACGGAGACGGACGAGCAGGAGGCCGGGGAGCAGCAGGATGAGGGTCAGGAGATCAGCGGCGTCCGGGTCGGGCTCCACGACGACTACGACCGGGTCGTGCTGGACCTGTCCGGGGACGACGCGGTCCTGGGCTGGGTCGCGTTCTACGAGGACGAGGCCGTTGCCGACGGGTCGGGGGAACCGATCGAGGTGGCGGGCTCTGCCGTCCTGCAGGTGTCGGTCCGGGGCATCGACTGGACCACCGAGTCCGACGTGCGCTACGACGGGACGACGGTGACCGGGGAGGGCCTCGAGGTGGTCACCGAGGTGGTGTTCGGCACCCTCTTCGAGGGGCAGCAGCAGGTGTTCCTCGGAGTCGAGGAGCAGACGCCCTACCGGGTGTTCACGCTGGACGACCCCGCTCGCATCGTGGTGGACGTCCAGGACCCCTGACCGGTCCCCTCGGCCTGCGGACGAGCGACAACCGCCTTGACCGCGGCTCGTAGAGTGGAGCGCGTGCCCGAACCGTCCTCGACCCCTCCTGCGAGCCGCAGTCGTGGCGGTGGCAGGAGGAGGCCGGGGGGTGACCGTCGGGACGCCGGGGGTACCCGCTACCTCGCCCAGGTCGGGGCGCGCCGTGCCGCGCTGCCCGCGCCGGGCTCCATCTCCTTCCCGCCCCAGCTGCCCGTCAGCGAGCGGCGCGACGAGATCCGCGAGCTGATCCGCCACCACCAGGTCGTGATCGTGGCCGGCGAGACCGGCTCGGGCAAGACGACCCAGCTGCCGAAGATCTGCCTCGAGCTGGGCCGCGGCGTCGAAGGCATGATCGGCCACACCCAGCCGCGCAGGATCGCGGCCCGCGCCGTCTGCGAGCGCATCAGCGAGGAGCTGGGCGTCGAGCTGGGCACCCTGGTCGGCTACCAGGTGCGGTTCACCGACGTGTCACGGGCCGACACGCTCCTCAAGGTGATGACCGACGGCATCCTGCTGGCCGAGCTCCAGCGCGACCGGATGCTGCGCCGCTACGACACGCTCATCATCGACGAGGCGCACGAGCGCAGCCTCAACATCGACTTCATCCTGGGCTACCTGCGCCAGCTGCTGCCGCAGCGTCCCGACCTCAAGGTGATCATCACCTCGGCGACCATCGACGTGCACCGCTTCGCCGCGCACTTCTCGGACGAGGACGGCAGCCCGGCGCCGGTCATCGAGGTGTCGGGACGGACGTTCCCGGTCGAGATCCGCTACCGACCGCTGCAGCGGGAGGGTGCGCCGACCAAGCAGGGAGAGGCGACGCACGTCGAGGTCGACCAGGTCACCGGCATCTGCGAGGCCGTCGAAGAGCTGTGGACCGAGGTCTCCTCCGCCCACGACACCGAGGGCACCCACGACATCCTCGTCTTCTGCTCCGGGGAGCGCGAGATCCGCGACGCCGCCGACGCGCTCGCGGGCATGCAGCTGCCCGACACCGAGGTGCTGCCCCTCTTCGGGCGGCTGTCGGCCGCCGAGCAGCACCGCGTCTTCGCGCGGCACGGCGGCCGGCGGATCGTCGTCTCCACCAACGTCGCCGAGACCTCGCTGACCGTGCCGGGCATCCGCTACGTCATCGACGCGGGCACGGCCCGGATCAGCCGCTACAGCCAGCGGCTCAAGGTGCAGCGCCTGCCGATCGAGCCGATCAGCCAGGCCAGCGCCAACCAGCGCTCGGGACGCTGCGGACGCCTGGCGGACGGCATCGCGATCCGGCTCTACAGCGAGGACGACTTCCTCGCGCGGCCGGAGTTCACCGACCCCGAGATCCTGCGGACCAACCTGGCCAGCGTCATCCTGCAGATGACCAACCTCGGCCTGGGCGAGATCGCCCGGTTCCCGTTCCTCGAACCCCCGGACTCCCGACAGATCGCGGACGGCGTGCGGCTGCTCACCGAGCTGCAGGCGATCGACCCCGACGCCCCGGCGCACCTGCCGCGCAAGCGGCTCACGCCCTACGGCCGCGCGATCGTGGCCCTGCCCGTCGACCCGCGCCTCGCGCGGATGCTCGTCGAGGCCGAGCGGCACGGCGCGCTCAAGGAGGTGCTGGTCATCGCCTCCGCCCTGTCGATGCAGGACGTGCGCGAAAGGCCGATGGAGCAGCAGGCCCAGGCGGACCAGCTGCATGCGCGGTTCCGCAGGGTCGGGGGAGCGGCGCGGGGCGACACCGGCCGGGGCGGGTCGGCCGGTGGCGCCCCGGGCGGGGGCGCGGCAACCACCCCGCCGGTCCGGGTGCAGGGCGCGGGCGGACAGGGCCCGAAGGAGGACCAGAAGGACACCGTCGACTCCGACTTCCTGGTCACCCTCAACCTGTGGCGCTACCTCCAGCAGCAGCAGAAGGAGCTGTCCGGCAGCGCCTTCCGCCGCCTCTGCAAGGCCGAGTACCTCCACTACCTGCGCGTGCGGGAGTGGCAGGACCTCCACAGCCAGCTGCGCCAGGCCGCCAAGGGGCTGGGCCTGCAGTCCAACGAGAACCCGGCCAGCCCCGACCAGGTCCACCGCTCGCTGCTGGCGGGGCTGCTGTCGCACGTGGGTCTCTACGAGCGGGAGAAGCGGGAGTACCTCGGTGCCCGCGGGGCCCGCTTCGTCATCCAGCCCGGCTCGGTGCTGCACCGCCGGAACCCCGACTGGGTGATGACGGCCGAGCTGGTCGAGACCACGCGCCTGTGGGCGCGCACCAACTCGACCGTCGACCCGGCGTGGGTCGAGGAGGCGGCGGCACACCTCGTCAAGCGCAGCTACAGCGAGCCGCGGTGGTCGCGCAAGGCCGGCGGGGCCGTCGCCGACGAACGGGTGACGCTCTACGGCATACCCCTGGCCGCGGGGCGCCCGGTGCCCCTGGGTCGGATCGACCCCGAGACCGCCCGCGACCTGTTCATCCGCACCGCGCTGGTCGAGGGCGACTGGGACACGCGGCACGAGTTCTTCCACGCCAACGCGCGCCTGGTCCGCGACCTGGCGCAGCTGGAGGCCCGCGCGCGGCGCCGCGACATCCTCGTCGACGACGACACGCTGGTGGAGTTCTACGACCAGCGCATCCCCGCAGAGGTGGTCTCCGGGACCCACTTCGACACCTGGTGGAAGACGGCGCGGCGGGACACCCCGGACCTGCTGACGTTCACCGAGGACCTGCTCGTCTCCGACGACGCGGCCGCGGTCAGCCAGGACGACTTCCCGACGAGCTGGACGCAGGGGGAGCTGACCTTCCCGCTCACCTACCAGTTCGAGCCGGGCGCCGATGCCGACGGCGTGACCGTGCACCTGCCCGTCGAGGTGCTCAACCAGGTCGCCGAGGAGGGTTTCGACTGGCTGGTGCCGGGCCTGCACGAGGAGCTGGTGACTGCGCTGGTCAAGGCGCTGCCCAAGGACCTGCGCCGCAACTTCGTGCCCGCGCCGGACCACGCGCGCGCCGCCCTGGCGGGTATGCAGCAGGCCGGCACCGTGGGCGCGCTGCCCGTCGCGCAGGCGCTGGCGGAGGAGCTGACGCGGCGGGGCCTGGTGCGCGTGCACGCCGACGACGTCGAGTGGGAGCGTGTCCCGGACCACCTGCGGATGACCTTCCGGGTGGAGCGGTCGGTCCAGGCCGGCGGGGGACGTCAGCAGGGCGGGGGCGGTCGGGCCAGACGCGACCGCGGGCGGGTCGAGGTGCTCGGCGAGGGCAAGGACCTCGCGGCGCTGCAGCGCGAGCTCGCGGGCCACGTGCGCACGACGATGGCCGCGGCGGCCTCGGGTGTCGAGCGCGCCGGGCTCACGAGCTGGCCCCCTGACCTGGACCCGCTGCCGGATGAGTTCTCCCGCGTGGTGGGACCCCGTGCCGTGAACGGGTTCCCGGCGCTCGTCGACACCGGCTCCGCCGTCGACGTGCGGGTCCTCGCCACCCGGTCGGAGTCCGACCGCGAGACGCGACGCGGCATCCGTCGGCTCCTGCTGCTGGGCACGAGCCCGCCGTGGAAGCGGTTGCTCGCCCTCCTCACCAACGCCCAGAAGCTGTCGCTCGGGCACAACCCGCACGGGTCGGTCCCCGCTCTGCTCGAGGACGCGCTGGCCGCTGGCGTCGACTCCGTCGTCGCCGAGCTGCCGGGGGCCACCGTGCGCACCCCGGCGCAGTTCGAGCAGGCGCTCGTGGCGGTGCGGCAGCAGAGCGTCCCGCGCGTGCTGGAGATCGTCGAGATGCTGGTGCCGATCCTCGACACCGCCCGCGACGTCTCCCTGCGGCTTCAGCGGCTCACCACGCCGGCCGCCGCCGAGATGGCGCTCGACCTGCGGCGGCAGCTCGACCAGCTGGTGCGGCCCGGATTCGTCGCCGACGTCGGCCACGCCCGACTACCGCGGATGGTCGTCTGGCTGCGCGGCATGGCCGAGCGCCTCGACAAGGGGGTGCAGGACCTGCCCCGGGACCGGCAGCGCACGGAGGAGGTGCGGGTGGTGGAGGAGGAGCTGGCGACGTTCCTGGCCAAGCTGCCGCCGCACCGGCGCCGCGACCCCGACGTGCTCGACGTCGTCTGGTCCCTCCAGGAGCTGCGGGTGTCCCTCTTCGCGCAGCGGCTCGGGACCGCTGGTGCGATCTCGGCCAAGCGCATCTACGCCGCGATGGACCGCGCCGAGGACCTCTGACCGACGGCTACCCTCCTGGGACGACCCATCCGCACCGACATCAGGAGTTCTCGTGTTCTTCGACGACTGGGCCGGCCTGGCGCGTGTCCTGATCGTGGGCACCTGCGCCTACGTCGCGCTCGTGGCGCTGCTGCGCATCTCCGGCAAGCGCACCCTCGCCAAGCTCAACGCCTTCGACTTCGTCGTGACCGTGGCCCTGGGTTCCACGCTGGCCACCGTCCTGCTGTCCGCGGACGTCGCGCTGGCCGAGGGTGTGGTCGCCATGGCGCTGCTGGTGGTCCTGCAGTACGTCGTCGCCTCGCTGACGGTCCGCAGCCGCACGGTCGAGCGGCTGGTGAAGTCGGAGCCGGCGCTGGTCTACCGCGGCGACTTCGTGCACGGTGCGATGCGCCGGGCCCGGATCACGGAGGACGAGATCCGGCAGGTCGCGCGGGCGCAGGGGCGCGCGGACCTCCACGAGGTCTCGGCGGTCGTCCTCGAGACCGACGGCTCCCTGAGCATCCTGACCGACGTCCCTCGGTCCCTGCGTCCACGACGTCCCGACGGCACCGCTGTGCCAGAGTGACGAGCATGACCGTGCCGCCGGACCCCGCCCAGCAGGACCCCACGGAGGCCGAGCTCTCCGCCGACCCCGCGCTCGCGGACTGGCGCGTCCTGCTCGGACGGCTGAGCGCCCGGTGGCAGACCGGAGGCTTCACCGCAGGGGCAGAGTTCGTCTCCCGGGTCGCCGCCGTCGCCGACGAGATCGACCACCACCCGGACGTCGACCTGCGCTACCCGCACGTCACGGTCACCACGGTCAGCCACGACGTCGGACGCCTCACCGGTCGCGACCGTCGCCTCGCCACCGCGATCAGCGGGATCGCCACCGAGCTCGGCCTCACGCCCGCCCCGCACGCGCTCAGCGCCCTCGAGATCGGTCTCGACGTCATGGTGGGGGAGTCCGTCGCCCCCTTCTGGACCGCCGTCCTCGGGTATGCCGTGGAGGGCACCGCCACCTTCGTCGACCCCGCCGGCCGGCACGCCGCGCTCTGGCTCCAGCAGATGGACGAGCCGCGGACCGGGCGCAACCGCTTCCACCTGGACCTGACGGTGCCGCACGACGTCGCCGAGGAGCGGGTGGCCGCCGCCCTCGCGGCCGGCGGTCGGCTGGTCACCGACGGGCACGCCCCCGCCTGGTGGGTCCTCGCGGACGCCGAGGGCAACGAGGTCTGCGTCTGCACCTGGCAGGGGCGCGGCCACGGCGACGAGGCCTGACGCGTGCTCTGGGTCGGGCTCTCCGGCGGCATCGGGTCGGGGAAGTCCACCGCCTCGGCGCGCCTGGCGGAGCTCGGCGCCGTCGTCGTGGACGCCGACGCCCTCGCCCGCGAGGTGGTCGAGCCCGGCACGCCTGCCCTCTCCGACGTCACCAGCCGCTTCGGTCCTGGGGTCCTGACCGCTGACGGTGCACTCGACCGGCAAGCTCTGGGCCGCATCGTCTTCGGCGACGAGCAGGCCCGTCGCGACCTCGAGCAGATCACCCACCCCCGCATCGCCGACCGCACCCGTGAGCTGGTCGACGCCGCGCCCGCGGACGCGGTGGTCGTGCACGACATACCCCTGCTCGTCGAGCTCGACCGGGCCGCCGACTATGCGCTCACGCTCGTCGTGGACGTGCCGGCCGAGGTCCGGCTCCGGCGCCTCGTCGAGCTGCGCGGCATGGACGAGACCGAGGTGCGTCGACGGATCGACGCCCAGGCCGACGACCAGCAGCGCCGGGCCGCCGCGGACGTGCTCCTGCCGAACACCGGCACCGTCGAGGACCTCCACCACCTCGTCGAGGAGGTATGGGGTGCCCGTCTCGTGCCCTTCGAGGAGAACCTCCGCGCCGGTCGGTGGACCACGACCGCGACCGTCACCTCGCCCGAGCACCCGTCGGTGGCGACGCTGGCCCGGATCGTCTCGCGACTCCGCGGAGCGCTGGGTGACCTGACCACCTCGGTCCAGGTGCGGGCGGACGCATCAGGGAGCCAGCACGAGATCCACCTGGACGTGCAGACGACCGGTCCCGACGCCACGCGACGCGTCCGGTCGGCCTCCGGAGCGTCGCGCGACACGTCCGGTCGGGAGGTGCGGGACCGGCTCGCGCGGGTGGGGTTCGTCGTGGTCCCGGACGACCTCCGCGGCACCACGACCGGGGGCCTGCTGGCCGGTGCGGACCCTGCCCGGGTCGTCCTGGCCCACGTGGGAAACTGACCTGCGCGCAGCTCTGGCGCGCTGCTACGACCGGGAGTAGTGTGACCGCCATCGGAGCCTGACGAAGATGTCTGGGGCGTCCTCGTCGGCCTCGGGACCCCACATCGTCCTGCCGTGAGATGAGACACCATCATGAAGCTGTCGAGGCGTTCGTTCCTGACCTACACCGCAGGTGGAGCGCTGACGCTCTTCCTCGTCGACCCGAGGACGGGGGCCCGAGTCGCCCTGGCGGAAGTGCCGGGCGGGACCCTGACCGCCGGCGCGATCCCGAAGTTCGTCAGCCCGCTCCTCGTGCCGCCCACGATGCCGCGCAGCCGCCGCACCGGCGGGCGTGGCACGGGCGCCCTCGGACCGGTCGACCACTACGACATCTCCGTGCGGCAGTTCAGCCAGCAGATGCTCCCGGCGGGACACCCGGCCACCACCGTCTGGGGATACGGCCCGGTCGGCGGCGGCGCGGGACGCCAGGGCCACAGCGCCCCGTCGATGACGATCGAGGCCGAGCACGGCGTCCCCGTGCGCGTCCGCTGGGTCAACGAGCTCGTCGACGCGGACGGCGGTTACCTGCCGCACCTGCTGCCCGTCGACCCCACCCTCCACTGGGCCAACCCGGACCTCCGTCCCGGTCAGGGCGGCATGGGGCGCACCGACATCCGGCCCGACTTCACCGACCTGACCTACGTCCCGCCGGAAGGTTTCACCGACCCGGCCAACCAGTACACGACCTACCAAGGTCCGGTCCCGATGGTCGTCCACCTGCACGGCGCGATGGGGATGGGCGACGAGTCCGACGGCTACCCCGAGGCGTGGTTCCTGCCCGACGCGACGGACATCCCGGCCGGCTACGCGCCCTCCGGCACCTGGTACGACTTCTTCAGGCAGAAGTCCGAGGCGGTCTACGGGGTCGGCTGGGGGACCGGTGAGCAGGTCGCCTACTACCCGAACGACAACAACGACTCCACCCTCTGGTACCACGATCACACGCTGGGCATCACCCGGCTCAACGTCTACGCCGGACCGGCCGGCTTCTACCTGCTGCGCGGCGGCGAGCACGGGGAGGACCACGTCCTCGACGCCCGCTCCGGCAAGCGAGCAGTGCTGCCGGCGCCCGCACCCGGAGGGGCGCCGGGCAGGGGCAAGAAGCCCACCTACGAGATCCCGCTGGCGATCCAGGACCGTTCGTTCAACGCCGACGGCTCCCTCTTCTACCCGGACACGCGGGCCTTCTTCGACAGCTACGAGGGTCCCTACGTGCCCAAGACCGAGGTCGCACCGGTGTGGAACCCGGAGTTCTTCGGCAGCACGATCATCGTGAACGGCCAGACCTGGCCGTTCCTGGAGGTGGAGCAGCGGCGCTACCGGCTGCGGTTCCTCAACGGCTGCGGCTCCCGCTTCCTCATCCTCGACCTCAATGACATCCCGAAGGTCCGCGCCCACCGGATCGGCAACGACGGCGGCTTCCTCCCGGCACCGCACGACCTGGCCCCTGACGGCCTGCAGCTCCTGCTCGCACCGGCCGAGCGCGCCGACGTCGTCGTCGACTTCACCGACGTGCCGCTCGGGGAGCACGTGCTGGCCAACCTCGGACCGGACGAGCCCTACGGCGGTGGGGAGCCCGGGGTCAACTTCGTCCCGGCCCACGCCGCGACGACCGGCCGCGTGATGGCCTTCCGCGTCGTGCGGGCACGGGGTCGCGACCGGACCACCCCGCCCGAGCACCTCGTGCTGCCGGCGCCCCCGCCCACGCCGAAGGCGGTGCGCACCCGCCACCTCGCGCTGCTCGAGCACATGCACACGAGCGACCCGGGGGTCGAAGAGGCGCCGACGGCCGCACTCCTGGGCGTGCTCGAGCGCGAGCCGACGGAGACCGGGAGCAGGGGGAAGGCCGTCGCGAAGACCTGGGCGGACCCCGTCACCGAGAACCCCGGCGTGGGTGACACCGAGGTCTGGCAGTTCTACAACCTGACCGGTGACGCCCATCCCGTGCACGTGCACGAGACGCCCTTCGAGGTGCTCGACCGACGGCACATCCAGACCGAGGAGGACGGTGGGGACACGTATGTCGTGGGGGTGGAGGAGTCCCTCGGCCCCGTCCCTGCCGGCGACCGGGGCCTGAAGGACACGGTCATCTCCTACCCCGGGACCGTGACGAGCGTCCGCATGACCTTCCACAACCCGGGCCAGTTCGTCTGGCACTGCCACGTGCTGGAGCACGAGGACAACGAGATGATGCGGCCCTACCGCGTCGGGCCGGTGCAGGACGGCCAGCCGGAGGACGGGCCGCAGGACCACTGACGCGGCCCGCGCCGACGGAGCTGCCCCCGCCTCGTCCTCGCCGCGCCTACTCCTTCGACGCTCCCTTCTCCGGCGCGACGAGACCGAGCTCCTGCGGCAGTGCCGGCGGCTCCTGGCCGAGCACGTGCTCGGCGAGGAAGGCACCGACCACGGCATACCAGACCTTGGCGTGCTGCGGGGCCAGGATCCAGTGGTTCTCGTGCGGGAAGTAGAGGAACCGGTGGACCGTCGAGCCGTCCTCCGCCGCGGGCAGCCCGGAGCGCGAGAGCAGCTCGTACCACAGGCGCAGGCCCTCGCCGATCGGCACGCGGTAGTCCTTGTCGCCGTGGATGACGAGCATCGGCGTGACGATGTCCTCGACGAAGCGGTGCGGGCTGTGCTTCTCGCCCATCTCCGGCGTCATCTCGCGCTGCCAGTAGTAGGACGCGTCGGTCGTGGGGCCGAACCCGTCGAGGGCCCACAGCGACGCGTGGGTGACGATGGCCTTGAAGCGGTCGGTGTGACCTGCCACCCAGTTGGCCATGTAGCCGCCGAACGAGCCACCCATCGCCGCGGCCCGCTCGCCGTCGACGTCCTCTCGGGCGACCACCGCGTCGGTGATCGCCAGCAGGTCGGTGTAGGGCGCGTCGCCCCACGCGCCCCAGCCGCGCTGGATGAAGTCCTGGCCGTAGCCGGTGGACAGCGCGGGGTCCGGCAGCAGCACGGCATACCCCTGGGCGACCATCAGCCACGGGTTCCACCGCCACGTCCACGCGTTCCAGGAGCCGAGCGGGCCGCCGTGGATCCACAGGAGCAGGGGGTGGCCGCCGGCCGCGCGGTCCTGCGGCAGCGCCAGCCAGCCGCGCACGCGGGTGCCGTCCTCCGTCGTGGTCTCGACCTCCTCGAGGCGACCGGGGACGGTCGGGCGCTCGACCGGACCGGGCAGCTGGGCGACCTCGCCCGTCGCGAGGTCGAGGCGGACGACCTCCGGCGGGTAGAGGTAGGAGCTGCGCACGCCGTAGGCGACCTCGCCGTCGGGGTGGACGACCAGGTCGCTCCACGCCGCGTCGTCGTGCGTGACCTGGGTGACCTCGCCGGTGGCGACGTCGATGCGGAAGACGGGGCACCGACCCTGGTCGTCGGCGAGCACGAGCACCGCCCTGCCGTCGGGGGTCCAGGCCACGGGCTGGGCCCAGCGGTCCCAGTCGTGCGCCAGCGGCGTCTCCTCACCCGTCGTGGTGTCGACGAGCGAGAGACGGGGGCGGGGCGGGTCGGTGGGGGTGGTCACCCGGTCGACCGTGACGACCGCGCGGCTGCCGTCGGGGCTGACCGGGCCGGCCGAGACCTCGAGGCCGTCCCGGTCCAGGAGGGTATGCCGTGCGCCGCTGGCGACGTCGATGCGCACCAGTGCGGAGCGCAGGTCGGCCCTCGGCTGCGGCACCGGGACGCTGAGCAGGGCGAACGTCCCGTCGGGGGACAGGACGGGGTGCGGCTCGTGCAGCGGGGCGGCCAGGTCGCGGGTGAGCAGGCGCAGCCGCATCTGCGGCGAGCGGTCGACGGTGCCGGGCAGCGGTGCCTGCGCCTCGTCCTCCCCGGGGGCCTGCTCCTGGCGGGCCTCCTCCTCGGCCGCCGACCTGCTCACCGCGTCGTCGACGCCGGTGCCGCGCTCCACGGCGAAGACCTGCGGCCGGTGCGGCCCGAGGTCGTGGTCCCAGTAGCGGACGGGGTAGCCGCTGTGCAGGATGGCGTCGACGCCACCGTCCTTGCGGGCCTTGGCGAGCGCGGCGTGCTGCTCCTCGTCGCCCGCACCGGGCAGCACCTCGGCGGTGACGAGCACCCGGTCGGCGCGCTGGGCGCAGGCCACGCTCAGGACGCCCCCCGGCCTGTTGAGCACGACGCGCGCCTCGCCCCCGCGCGCCGGGATCAGCCACAGCGCGGGGTGGGCCTCCTCCTCGTCGGAGTCGGGGTCGGGGCGGGCCGAGGTGAAGTAGAGGTCGCCGGTGGCGGAGAAGGCGGCGCCCGACTCGCCCTTGGTGCTGCGGGTCAGGCGCAGGGCGGGCTCCTCGCCCGTGGGGTCGACCTCCCACAGGGCGGAGGCGTAGCCGGTGCCCTTGCGGTTGAGCGTGGCCACCGTGGTGACCAGGCGGGTGCCGTCAGGAGACATCGCCAGGCCCGAGAGGCGTGGCACGGCGACGTAGTGGGACAGGTCGTGGAAGACGGAGGCGGGTGCGGTCATGACCCCATGCCTACCATTCACCTCCGACGAAGGCGCGACCGGAATCCCCGGCACGGGCAGGATGTTGCACCGGCAGACGATTGGAGAACGCACCGTGACGACGCACTCACCCCTGTTCCGCCTGGAGACCGACTCCGCGCGGCAGCCCCAGCCTGCGCCGCTGCTCTGGGTGTCCCTCGACGGCTTCCTCGACGCGGGCCAGGTCCGCACCACCCTGGCCGAGCACCTGCTGGAGCACCTGGAGCACGAGGTGGTGGCCAGCTTCGAGGTCGACGAGCTCGTCGACTACCGCTCCCGCCGTCCGCTCATGACCTTCGAGGGCGACCACTACGCGGACTACGACGACCCCTCGCTGGTCCTCTACCGGGTGGTCGACGCCGCGGGTGAGCCGTTCCTGCTCCTGCACGGCGACGAGCCGGACTTCCGCTGGGAGGCGTTCATCGACGCTGTGCGGCAGCTGGGCCTGGCGTTCGGGGTCCGGCGCGTGGTGAGCGCGCACGGCATACCCATGGCGGTCCCGCACACCCGCCCGGTGGGGATGACCCGCTACTGCAGCGACCCCTCGCTGCTGGGAGACCATACGCCCGTCTTCGGCACCGTCAAGGTCCCCGCCAGCGCCGAGGCCCTGCTGCAGCTGCGCCTCGCCGAGGCCGGCCTGACGACCTTCGGCGTGGCGGTCCACGTCCCGCACTACCTCGCCGAGACGCAGTTCGGGGACGCCTCGGTGGCCGCGATCGACGCTGTGATGGACCTCACCGGCCTGGTGCTGCCGACGACCGACCTCATCGCGATGGCCGGCCTCACCCGCGCCCGGATCGAGACGGAGCTGGAGCAGAACCCCGAGGCCAAGGAGGTCGTCGACACCCTCGAGGAGCGCTACGACCACTTCGTCGAGGGCCAGCGCCGCCGCAGCCTCCTTGCCGCAGAGGCCGCCAAGCTGCCCAGCGCCGACGAGATCGGCGCCCAGCTCGAGGCCTTCCTCCAGGACCCCGACGTCGCCGGCCCCGCCCCCGACGAGGGCGACCCCGCCTGAGCGAGCGGCTACGACGCGAAACCCTGGTCGCCCCGTGGGACCATGAGCCGACACTTTCCGTACCGAGGAGGACACCCCGTGGGTCTTTTTGGCTCCAGAGACGACACCCCCGAGACCGAGCCAGACGGTCCGCTCGACAAGCTCGCCAACGCCTTCGTCGGCCGGATCGTCGACGCCGGCATCGACGGCGTCGGCCCGCTCACCCCGTCCTCGCGCATCGCCGCCGACGCCCTGCGCAAGCACGGCGGCAACGTCGAGAAGGCGGTCTCGGAGGTCATCTCCGACCACGTGAAGAAGGCCGGCGTGGTCGGCTTCGTCACCGGCGTCGGCGGTCTGGTGACGATGCCGGTCTCGTTGCCCGCCAACGTGGTCGGTTTCTACACCCTCGCCACCCGCATGGACGCGGCCATCGCCGAGCTGCGCGGCTACGACGTGACCGAGCCGGGCACGCGCACGGCGGTCCTCCTGGCCCTGGTGGGCGGCGACGCGGACGACCTGCTCCAGAAGGCCGGCCTCAACGTGGTCTCCGGCATGTCGGGGTCGGGACGCCTCGCGCGCCTCGCCACCTCCCGGATGCCCAAGGCCGCCGCGATGATGATCAACAAGGCGGTCGGCTTCCGCCTCCTGACCACGATGGGCAGCAAGGCGCTGAGCCGGTTCGTCCGCTTCGTGCCGCTGGCCGGCGGGATCGTCGGGGCGGGCCTGGACGGCGTGCTCATGAAGCGTCTCGGCGACCATGCCCGCGCGGAGTTCACCCCCCTGTCCTCCACCGGGCGGGCGCTGGAGGACACCGCGGTCGACTGACCCCGGCGGGCCGAAGGGCCCGGAGTTATCCACAGATCCCAGGACGGGTCCGCGCGAGCGGGCCCGTCTTCGGCACTGTGAGGGGTATGGAGAAACCACAGTCCTCGATGCCCGTCCTCGCAGGTGCCGCGCACGTGCTGGCCGGTCTGCCCCACCTCATCGGCTACCACCCCTCCCGGTCCCTCGTCCTCGTCGTCTCGGCGGTCGGCGACCAGCCTCCATCGCGGTCCGGGGGTGGGCCCGTGCGTGCCGAGGTCCAGATGACCGTCCGGCTCGACCTGCCCCCGGCCGGTCACGCCGGGCGCCTGGCCCACGACCTGGCCGGCCCGGTCGGCCGGGCGGGCGCCCGCTCCCGCGGCGACCTGCTCGTCCACGCCTTCGTCTTCGACGCCGACCCGCCCGTCGCGGTCGACGTCGTCGAGGCGGTCCACCGGCTGGTCGACGTCGACGGGCGTCTGCGGCTGCACGACCTCCTTCTCGTCAGCGGCGACCGCTACCTGGCGGTCGTCGAGCGCGAGGAGCGGGTCCTCGACGACGACGAGGTCACGGCCGCCCTGACGTGCGGCCTGACGTCCGACTGGTCGAAGGTGCCGTCGGCCGCCGACGTGCCCGCCGTCGCGGACCTCGTGCTGCGCGGGCGTGGGGCGGCGGCCAGCCGGGAGGACGTGGCCGCCGCCGTCCGGCGGCGCGACGAGCGCGCGTCTGCAGCGACCTCGCTGGCAATTGACGTCCTCGCGCTCGACCCCGACCGGTGCCGACCCGTCGTCGGACTCGAGGCGCTCGGGAGCTGGGTGGTCCACGGCACGCCGGAGCCGACCGCCCATCAGCGGGCCCAGCTGGCGCTGGCACTGCAGGACCGGTGGCTGCGGGACGCCGTCCTCGCGTCCTGGTCGCCGCGGCTCTTCCAGCTCGAGGACATCCTCAGCCCGCAGGAGGCCGAGGAGGTGCGCCGAGCCGTCCCGCCGCTGCGCGACCCGCACGAGGGCGCGCTCGACCGCCTCCTCGCGCTCTGCGCCAAGGTGCCCGCGGAGCTCACCGCACCGCTCTACACGGTCGCCGGCTTCCTCGCCTGGTCGGTGGGTGAGGGGACGGTGGCGAACGAGGCCGTCGACGTCGCGCTGGAGGTGGAGCCGGGCTACCGGATGGCGACCCTGCTGCAGGCTGTCCTCGCCCACGGACTGCCGCCATGGGCGGCCGAGGCCGCGGTGGCCCGCGCCGCGGCGAGCACCGGGGACAACCTCGACGAGGTCGCCGACGGGGCTGCCTGAGAACGGCCCCGGGGGCGTCCGGCCGAGGGTCTGGACGCGGTCCGGCCGAGGGGCCCGGGCACGGTCCAGCCGCAGGCGGGGGCGGTCGGGGCGGGGTGTAGCCTCCCAGACAGGATCACCTAGGAGGAGGCGTTCAATGTCGATCATCGTCGGCTACATTCCCACTCGAGAGGGCCGCGCAGCCCTGCGTGCGGCCAGGGCCGAGGCCCTGCTGCGCAAGACCAAGCTCATCGTCGTCAACTCCCACCGCGGGGGCCGTGACTTCGACGCCGAGGAGGCCCAGCGCTTCGAGGACGAGCTGGCCAACGTGGAGGGGGCGCTGGACGAGGCCGGCATCGAGCACGAGGTGCGGGCCCTGGTCCGCGGCAACGAGCCGGCCGAGGACCTCGTCGAGGTGGCCCAGGAGAGCGACGGCGAGGTCATCGTCATCGGGCTGCGTCGGCGCACCCCGATCGGCAAGCTGATCCTGGGCTCCAACGCCCAGCGCATCCTGCTGGAGGCCACCTGCCCCGTCCTCGCGGTCAAGGCCGGCGACGACGACTGACCCCGACCCCGGGACCCGAGAGGGGTGCTCGGCGAGCCTCGGCATACTTCGGTGGCCCTCGACGTTTTATACTGTCGAGGGTCACCTGCCGTTGCCGGCACCAAGCGCCCTCCCTCGAACGCGACCGACGACTCCGCACTGCGCGGCCCAGGCCCACCACCACGAGAAATGAGTTGGACCCTCCGTGACAGCCAAGACCACCCGTACGCCCGCCCCCACCGAGCTCCCCGCCGTCTTCGAGCACACCGCTCTGAAGTCGTTGCTGGCGCAGGGTGCCCAGGACGGTCACGTCGGGATGTCGCAGGTCCGGGACGCACTCTCGGCCGCCGAGGTCACGACGGCCGCCGCCCAGAAGAAGGTGCTGCGCGTCTTCAGCGACCAGGCGATCGAGGTGCGTGACGACGGCACCGCCCAGACGCCGGCGCGCAAGAGCACCGCGGCCACGAAGACCGCGACGAACAAGACCACTGCTGCGAAGGCGACCGCTGCCACGACCCCGGCAGCGAAGACGTCCGAGGCGAAGACCGCCGCGGCCAAGACGACCGCGGCCAAGACCACCGCGGCCAAGACCACCGCCGCGAAGACCACGGCCAAGAAGGCTGCCGCGAAGGCGTCGACCACCGCCGCCGCCGCGGAGGCAGCGGCCGGTGGCGACGCCACGCCCGCCACCAGCGAGGCCCCGGCCCCGCGCAAGCGCGCCGCCCGTAAGACGGCCGCCAAGAAGACCGCCGCTCCCAAGGACGCGACCGACGGTCCCGACGCGGATCTCGAGGTCGACCCCGACGCGACCGAGCTCAAGGCCGCCGACGGCAAGGACACCGACGTCGTGACCGCGGCCGCAGCGCCCGGGGCCGCGGCCGACACGACGGCCGACGCCGCCGAGGACGACGACGACGACGAGAACGCCCCCGCCAAGCCGGTCGTCAAGGCCAACGACGACTCGTTCATCGTCTCCACCGCGGACGACGACGACGCCCCGGCCCAGCAGGTCGTCACCGCCGGCGCCACGGCCGACCCGGTCAAGGACTACCTCAAGCAGATCGGCAAGGTCGCCCTCCTCAACGCCGAGCAGGAGGTCGAGCTCGCCAAACGCATCGAGGCCGGCCTGTTCGCCGAGGAGAAGCTCAACTCCGGCGAGAAGGTCGACGCCAAGATGAAGCGCGAGCTGTGGTGGATCTCCAACGACGGCAAGAACGCCAAGAACCACCTGCTCGAGGCCAACCTGCGGCTCGTGGTCTCGCTGGCCAAGCGCTACACCGGCCGCGGCATGCTGTTCCTGGACCTCATCCAGGAGGGCAACCTCGGTCTGATCCGTGCGGTGGAGAAGTTCGACTACACCAAGGGCTACAAGTTCTCGACCTACGCCACCTGGTGGATCCGCCAGGCCATCACCCGCGCGATGGCCGACCAGGCCCGCACCATCCGCATTCCGGTGCACATGGTCGAGGTCATCAACAAGCTCGCCCGTGTGCAGCGCCAGATGCTCCAGGACCTGGGCCGCGAGCCCACCCCGGAGGAGCTGGCCGCCGAGCTGGACATGACCCCGGAGAAGGTCGTCGAGGTCCAGAAGTACGGTCGCGAGCCCATCTCCCTCCACACCCCCCTGGGCGAGGACGGCGACAGCGAGTTCGGTGACCTCATCGAGGACTCCGAGGCGGTCGTCCCGGCCGACGCGGTGTCGTTCACGCTCCTGCAGGAGCAGCTGCACTCGGTACTCGACACGCTCTCCGAGCGCGAGGCCGGCGTGGTCTCGATGCGTTTCGGCCTCTCCGACGGCCAGCCCAAGACGCTGGACGAGATCGGCAAGGTCTACGGCGTGACGCGCGAGCGCATCCGCCAGATCGAGTCCAAGACGATGAGCAAGCTGCGCCACCCGTCACGCTCCCAGGTGCTCCGCGACTACCTCGACTGACCCGGTCAGGTATGCCGTCCGAGTCACCTCAGGCGGGGAGGCCCCGGCGCCCACCACCGCCGGGTCTGCACGTGGTCCGGCTCGGGCCGGACGACTGGCGGAGCTACGCCGCACTGCGCGTCGCCATGCTCACCGACGCTCCCGAGGCGTTCTGGACGACGCTGGCCGACGTCGAGCGTCTTTCCGAGGCGCAGTGGCGTCGCCGCTCGACCGACCGCACGCTGCAGGCGCGCGACGGCGACGGAGCTCCGCTGGGGACGCTGACGGTGCTCACCCCGGACGCCGGCCCGGTCCTCGGGCTCCAGCCCGAGGACGGTGACGCCCTGGTCGTCGCGGTCTACGTCATCCCCGCAGCCCGGCGCCGGGGAGTTGTCGACGCCCTCCTCGGGGCTGCCCACGACCTCGCCCGCGACGGGCTCGGTGCCCGGCGGATGGTGCTGCAGGTCAACGAGCGCAACCTGGCCGCGCAGCGGGTCTACGAGCGGCACGGATACGTGCTGACCGGCGAGTCCCTGCCGCACCCGCACCAGCCCGGGGTCCGCGACCTGGAGATGGCCCGACCGTTGTGATGTCCGGTGCCAGCCCGCCACTGACCGGCAGAAAGCGTTCTTCCCGGTGGATATTTCCGTGGGGAAGAACGACTTCTGCCGGGTAGTCCCGGGGACAACGGCGTCAGCACCGCCGCACCGTCCGGCCGGGGACAACGGCGTCCGCACCACCCCCGAGCGATGAGCTAGTCGGCGCTCCCCGGACGCCCACGGCGGGCCTTGATCTGCGAGCGCCGACTCTTGGCGTCCAGCCGTCGCCGCTGCGAGCCCCGGGTGGGGCGGGTCGCGCGGCGCGGTGGAGGCGGGGGCGCGAGCGCCTCGCGCAGCAGGGTCGCGAGGCGCTCGCGAGCAGCCCTGCGGTTGCGCCGCTGGGACCGGTGCTCCGCGGCGACCACCCGCACGCGACCGCCGACAAGGGACCCCTCGAGGAGCGCCGTCACGCGCTCGCGCTGCGCGGGGGTCAGCACGCTCGACGTCGCCGGGTCCCACCACAGCTCGACCCGGCTGTCCGTGGTGTTGACGCCCTGACCGCCCGGCCCGCTCGCTCGTGTGAACCGCTCGTCCAGCTCGCTCGCGGGCACGACCAGCCCGTGGCGCAGCCCAGGTCCGGGCGGCACCACGAGGTCGAGGTCGGCGGCGTCGGGCACGTCCCCAGTGTCGCAGCCGGCGCGCGGGGCGGCTGCCCGTCCGGGACGGGCACCCCGCCTCCGGCGCACCTCAGCGACGGAACAGCCGTCCTACCTGGTCGCGCACGCCGTCCATCCCCGACCGTGGCAGCAGCGCCGCGTTGGCGCGGACGTTCCAGGGGGTGGTGTGCCGGACCTGGTCGACGACCTCGCGCACGTCCTCGCCCATCCGCTCGGCGTCGGCGTCCGCGACGGCGCCGGGAGCGGCATACCGGGCGCGCTCGAGGGTGGCGGTGACCCGCCCGAGCGCCTGCTCGCCGGAGTGGTGCAGGGCGGTGCCGGCGCGGTAGTGCCGCCCCATGTCGCGCGGGCTGCGCGCCGGAGGCTCGTCGACGCCGAGGTCGCCCAGGGTGCGGGTGAGCAGCAGCCACTGGCCCTCGACCCGCTCGCGGGCGTCCTCGGCCGACCGCACGCCCTCCTCGCGGTACCGCCGTCCCGCCAGCGGGATGAGCGCCATGAGCAGCGCCAGCACGAGCGCGCCGACCAGGACGCGTCCGAGGATCGGCAGGATGTCGCGAAGCTGGTCCAGCAGCCCGTCCCGCGAGCCGGCGTCGGGTTCCGGGGTGGCGCTCGGCGTCACGGTCTGGGTCACGGTCTGGGTTGACGGCGCGGCGTCGCCGGTCTCGACCGGGTTGCGCGCGTAGGCCGGCGGCGGTCCGCTCTGGATGCCCGGCGTCGGCTCGAAGCGGGTCCAGCCCAGCCCGCTGATCCACAGCTCGGGCCAGGTGTGAGCGTCGGCGGCGATGACCTTGCGGGTGCCGTCGACCTGTGTCGTCCCGGGCAGGAAGCCCACCGCCATCCGCGCCGGGATGCCCTCGCCGCGCGCCATCATCACCATGGCGGTCGCGAACTGGACGCAGTAGCCCTGCCCCGTCTCCAGGAAGCCGCCGATCGGGTCCGAGGCGTCCGACTCGGCGGCCGGTGCGAGGGTGAGGGAGTAGCGGTACTGCCCGCTGCGGAAGTGGTTCTGCATGAGCACCGCGGCCGCGAGGTCGTTCTCGACGTCACCGACGACCTCCTGCGCGAGCTCGGCGACCGCGTCCGCCGACGCGGGGTCCACCGCGAGCAGGTCCTCGTCGAAGGCCCCGGTGTCGGCGGCCGCGTCGCCCGTCCCGGCGGGCAGGGCGCCGCCGGCGGGGAGGGTCAGGTATGTCGAGCTGTACCGTTCCGCGCTCGACTGCAGCACCACCGTCGCGTCCGTGGGGTCGAAGCGGTAGTCCCCGCCCTCGAGGGTGAGCCCGGACAGCGGGCCGGGGGCCGCCAGGTGCGGCGGCTCGAGCGCGTTGCCCAGCACCTGGATCTGCGCCTCGCCGACCTCGACCGACCCGGAGAGCCCCTCCGGCGTGGGGATCGGGGCGTTGACCGGCAGCAGCGCGGCCGTGGTCCTCGTCGGCGCGACCCACCGACCGTCCTCCCACCGCTCGGTCGCGGTCACCCGCAGCGGTTCGACGCGCGTGGCGTCGGTGCGATAGCTCAGGACGGGCGCCTGCGACTGGTTGCGCAGGTCCTGGCCCGGGTCCATCGTCTCGGTGAACGACACCTGGCCCGCGTCGCCGCTGACCGTGCGCGCGTCAGGGTCGCGGGCCAGCCCGTCGGCGAAGAACGTGGGGGGCAGGTGGGGGATCGCCGATGCACCCAGCACGGCGACCACGAGCGACAGCACGCCCAGCGTCTGCGCCAGGCCCCGGTGGTTCGGGACGTTCTGGGTGATGTTGTCGTCGCCGACCGCCTCGCGCCGGTCCGCCGACGGCCACGCGCCGAGCACCCGGTGCCCCTGCTGGGCCATCATGAGCAGCCAGCAGGCGGCGACCGCCGCGAAGTACCACGGCTCCATCGCCTGCCCGGAGTTGGACACCGACACCAGGAAGCCCGCCGCCAGCGGGATCCCGGCGCTGGCCGGAGCCCGTCCGGTGACGCCCATCGAGTCGACCGACACAGCGGTCAGGGTCAGCACGGCGACGACGAGGAAGGACACGCCGTCGGTGGTCGGGGCCGGCGCGGCATACGTCTGCAGGACGGTGCCCGCCTCCTGCAGGAGCTCGGTGACGCCGTCGAGGGTGGCGCGCGTGGGGACGAGGCCACGCCAGAGCGTGTCCTTCAGGTAGAGCTGGGCCACGCCGCCGATCGCTAGCAGCAGCTGCCCGAGGGAGACGAAGCTGGGCGGGACGTCGAGGGTGCGCAGGACCGCGCCGACGATCGCCACGAGCGCGACCAGCAGGACGCCCGGCAGCAGCCAGGTGTCCTCGCGCAGCAGACCGGTCAGCGGCCAGGCGACCGCGAGGCTGGCCAGCGCGGCGACCAGCGCCTCGGGCCACAGGCCGCGGCGGAAGGCCTCCTCGTCGAGCTTCATACCCCTGCCCCAGCGGTCGAGGGGGAGGCGATGGCGGCCCAGGCGCGGGCGACGTCGGTCTGGGGACCCACGGCGACGGTGCGCCAGCCGGCGTCGGCGAGCACCCCGGTGAGGGCGGTGCCGGCCTCGGTCTGCCCTGTCGCCCCGGCGCGCGACGCGCCGAAGGTGGCGGGGTCGAGCACGAAGGCCAGCGCGCGCGATCCGGGCTGGCGGATCGCGGCGATCGTTCGCAGCGGCTCCTCGTCGTCCGCGACGATCGCCGCGACGACGAGCACGCCGCCGGTGGTGAAGGGGGAGGCTGCCGCGGCGAGACGGTCGAGCCGGGAGTCCTCCTCCGGCTGCACCCTGGCCAGCGCCTCGAGCGCGGCGTCGAGGTCGACGGAGTGCTCGGTCGTGCCGTCCCGCAGCGTGGTGTCGGTGAGCAGGTGCACGACGAACCCGTTGGCGACGAGGTGGCGGGCGACCGAGGCGATCGCGGAGACCGCCCACTCGTAGGACGTCCGCACCCCCGTCCCCGGGTGCGCCGAGGCTCGCGAGTCGAGGACGAGCAGGGCACGTCGGCGGGCCGGCCGGTCCTCCTGGCGGACCATCAGCTCACCGCGGTGGGCCGTCGCCGGCCAGTGCACGCGCCGCAGCTCGTCGCCGTCGCGGTAGGTGCGGATGCTCACGTCGTCCTCGCCGTGGAGGGCCACCATCTGCGGCATCTCACCCTCGCTGCCGCGGGAGGTGCCGCGCACCCGCCCGTCGCCGAGCGGGTGGATGCGGGGGAGGACGAGCAGCTCGGCTCGCGAGGAGAGCTGGAGGGTGAGAAAGGTCAGGCCGAAGGGGTCGCGCTGGCGCAGCACGATCGGGCCGAGCTCGTAGGCGCCGCGGTGCCGGCTGCGCACCGTGTAGCGCAGCCGCCGCTCCTCACCGCGGGCCATCCGGGGCAGCACGAAGCGGGGGCGGTCGCCGAGCTGGAGCGCGAGGTGCTCCTCGGCGAGGTAGACCGGGGTGCGACGCGGCCCGACGTTGGTGAAGCGCACGTTGACGCTCCCGCGGTCGTCGGGCGCGAGCCGGGGCGGGTCCACCTCGCGCAGCACCCGGATCTTCGGCGTGCGCCGCGGCATGAGCAGCAGCGCCAGCACCGGCAGGGCCACGAGCACCAGCCCGATCCGCGTCACGTCGCGGTAGCCGAGCAGCACGCCGGCAGCCACGACGACCACACCGAGACCGAGGAAGATCTTCCCCCGGCTGGTCAGCAGCGTCCCGGGGGAGGGGAGCGAGCTCTGGGCCCTGGCCACCGGACTCGTCAGCGTCCGGAAGGCACGGTGGTCCGCCCGACGAGGTCGTGGACCAGGTCGATCGTGCTGTGCCGGGCGAGGGAGGCCTCCCCGGTGGGCAGGATGCGGTGGGCGAGCACCGGGACAGCCATGTGCTGCACGTCCTCGGGGAGCACGTGGTCGCGCCCCGAGAGCGCGGCGTGGGCGCGGGCTGCCCGGAGCAGCTGGAGGCCGGCGCGGGGAGAGGCCCCCAGCCGCAGCTGCCGGTGCGTGCGCGAGGAGGCCATCAGCTCGACGACGTAGCGCCGCAGGGCGTCGGAGGTGTGCAGGAGCCGGATCGCCTCGATCGCCGCCTGGACGTCCTCGGCCGTGGTCACCGGCGTCAGCGCGTCGAGCGGGTTGACCCGCCCGTGCGACTCGAGCATCGCCATCTCGGAGGTCGTCGAGGGGTAGCCGATCGACAGGCGCGCCATGAACCGGTCGCGCTGCGCCTCGGGGAGCGGGTAGGTGCCCTCCATCTCGATGGGGTTCTGCGTGGCCATCACCAGGAACGGCCGCGGCAACGGGTAGGTGTGCCCGTCGACGGTGACCTGGCGCTCCTCCATCGACTCCAGCAGCGCCGACTGCGTCTTGGGGGAGGCCCGGTTGATCTCGTCGCCGACCACGACGTTGGCGAAGATCGCGCCCTTGCGGAACTCGAACTGGCGGTTGTCCTGGTTGAAGACGCTCACCCCGGTGATGTCGCTGGGCAGCAGGTCGGGGGTGAACTGGACACGCGAGACCTGGCAGTCGATCGCCCGGGCCAGCGACTTGGCCAGCATCGTCTTGCCGACACCGGGCACGTCCTCGACGAGCAGGTGGCCCTCGGCGAAGAGGACGGTGACCGCCGTCTGGACGACCTCCGCCTTGCCCTCGATGACGGTGGAGATCGCGCCCGTGATGGCGCTCGCCACCCCCTGGACGTGATCGAGGTCGACCGACTCGGGCGTGGCGGGGATGGCTGGCATAGGGCGATCTTGCCAAACCCTGGTGCCCCGCGTCTGCCCCGCGTCACCGGAAGCCCATCTGGGACCCCCCACTTCGCACCACACGGAGGGGCCTGAGGCGTCGGTGTCCTGTGCCAACGGGCGGGCACAACGCTGCGGTGCGACACAAAACCTCTGGTGAGAACGGGTATGGGGTCCGGCACGCAAGATCTCCTCCACCGCGCACCACCTGCCCTGATCTGCGCCTTTGGCCGGTGGGAGAGAACTAGGAAGGCACTTTCCCGCTCGGAGAGGAGCGAAGTGGAGTAAGGTGGGGCGCACTGGAGCAAGTAGGACCCGTCGAGCGAGCAAAGGGGGTGGTCCGAGTGCTGTTCCTCGGCACCTACACGCCCAAGCTCGACGACAAGGGCCGCATGTTCCTCCCCGCCAAGTTCCGCGAGCGGCTGGCCGGGGGGCTGGTCGTCACCCGCGGGCAGGAGCACTGCCTCTACGTCTACCCGCAGGCCGAGTTCGAGCGGATGGCCACCCAGTGGCAGAGCACCCCGACCTCGTCGCGGGCCGTCCGCGACTACCAGCGCGTCCTCCTCTCCGGCGCCTCCGACGAGGTGCCCGACAAGCAGGGCCGCGTGACGATCCCGCAGATCCTGCGCACCTACGCCGGCCTGTCGACCGAGTGCACGGTCATCGGGTCCGGCAACCACGTCGAGGTCTGGGACAGCGACGCGTGGACCACCTACCTCGCCCAGACCGAGGAGGCCTTCGCCCAGCAGTCGGAGGAGGTGGTGCCCGGACTGATGTGAGCCGCGCGCCCGAACCGCCCCCCTGTCCCTGGCCTCCCCCCGTCCATCGCGTTCCGACACGACTTCCCCGTGCCGGACCGCACCCGGAACCGGCACGACTTCCCCCGTGCCGGAGCCGACAGCTCCACCCGACACCCCTTCCCCGGTGCCGGGCGGACACCCCGCATGGACGGTGGGGGACCAGGGACAGGGACGCACCTCAGGACCGCGACACGCACCCGACCCGGGCCGCGCACCATGACCGACGAGACCGCACAGCCCTCCCAGACCCCCGGCGGGAGGCCCACCCGCGACCGGCACGTGCCGGTCATGCTCGAGCGCTGCGTCGAGCTGCTCGCCCCGGCTCTCCAGCGCGACGGCGCCGTCTTCGTCGACGGGACGCTCGGGATGGGCGGGCACACCGAGGCGGTGCTCGAGGCCTGCCCGGGGGCACGCGCGATCGGCATCGACCGCGACCCCCAGGCGCTCTCCCTCGCGGGTGGGCGCCTGGCCCGCTTCGGCGACCGGTTCACCGGCGTGCACGCCGTCAGCGACGACATCCCCGAGGTCCTGGCCGGTATGCAGCCTCCGCTGGCCCGCGCGGACGCGATCCTCTTCGACCTCGGCGTCTCCTCGCTGCAGCTGGACGAGGTGGAGCGCGGGTTCGCCTACCGGACCGACGCCCCGCTCGACATGCGCATGGACCAGACCACCGGGATGACAGCGGCGGACGTGCTCAACACCTATGAGGCGCGTGAGCTCGCGCAGGTGCTGCGCGACTTCGGCGAGGAGCGCTTCGCCCGGCAGATCGCCCGCGCGATCGTACGGCAGCGCGAGAAGGAGCCGTTCACCACCTCCGGCCCGCTCGTGCGGCTTCTCCACGACGTGGTGCCGGACGCCTCGCAGCGCACCGGCGGCCACCCGGCCAAGCGGACCTTCCAGGCGCTGCGCATCGAGGTCAACGCCGAGCTGAGCCTGTGGTCCGGCGCCCTGACGCAGGCGCTGCGCTCGCTCGCGGTCGGCGGACGGATCGTCGTGCTGTCCTACCACTCGCTCGAGGACCGGATCACCAAGCGCGGCCTCGCCGCCGGCGCGACCAGCACCGCGCCGCCCGGCTTCCCGGTCGAGCTGCCCGAGCACCAGCCCTGGCTGCGACTCCTCGTCAGGGGCGCCGAGCAGGCCGACGAGACCGAGACCGCGACCAACCCCCGGTCCGCCTCGGTACGCCTGCGTGCCGCCGAGCGGCTCCGCACCACGCCCGACCAAGAGCCCGACACCACGCCCCCCGCCCCCTCGCAGCCCGCACCGCAGCAGCCCGCCCCCCTCAGGGAGAAGTCATGAGCCAGATGACCGTGTCCGCCCGCCTCGGCCGTCCCTTCGGCACCGTCGCCCCGACGGCGCTCGTCCGCGCGCAGCGCCGCACGCGGGTCGTCGACGCCGCGCCGAGCAGCGGCCACGCCGTCTTCCGGCTGTTCTGCGCGATGGTCGTCGCGCTCGCCTTCACCGCCGTGCTCCTGCTCAACACCGTGCGGGCGGAGAACTCCTACGTGATGGCCCGGCTGCAGGCCGAGACCACGCAGCTGCACGACCAGAAGGTCACCCTCGAGTCGCAGCTGGCCGACCTGGAGTCGGCCGAGACGCTGGCCGCCGCCGCGCGCAAGCTCAAGATGGTCCCCTCGCCCTCGACCGCGACGCTGCGCCTGTCCGACGGGTCCCTCACCGGCGTGGCCTCCATGGTCGACGGCGGCCGGACGCTTACCGTGGAGCTGCCCTCCACGGGCGTGGCAGAGGACGACCCGACCGAGTGAGGCACCCGTGACCGCAGCGCGCACCCGGCGTCGCCCGCGCGGCGCCGTCCCCTCCGGGGTCGTGCACCCGCAGCGGCGCGTCCGCACCCTCCTGCTCGCCGTCCTCGTCGTCCTCAGCCTGTTCGGCGCCCAGCTCGTCCGCCTGCAGGGGCTGGACGCCGCCTCGGTGTCCGCGGCGGCGCTGGGGGAGCGCCTGGCCGTGAACGCCATCCCCGCCGAGCGCGGCACCATCACCGACGTCCACGGCGCCGCCCTCGCGGTGAGCACCGAGCGGCGCCGGATCGTCGCGGACCCGACGCTCGTCGAGGGCTACACGCTCAGGGACGAGGAGGGCGAGGTCGTGGGCGAGGGCTTCGCAGCCGCCGCGCAGGTCGTCTCCGAGGTCACCGGCGAGAAGGAGGCCGACGTCCTCGAGGCCCTGAGCGAGCCGCTGGGGGAGCAGTGGACCGTGCTCGTCGAGGACGCCTCGCCCCAGGAGTGGCAGGACCTGCGCAGCCGCAACGTGCGCGGCGTCTCCGCCGAGCCGCTCATGCGCCGCGACTACCCGCTCGGCGACGCGGCCGCCCCGCTCGTCGGCTGGGTCGGCTCGGGAGGCCTGCCCGCCGGCGGTCTCGAGCTCGTGCACCACGACGCCCTGACCGGCACCCCCGGCGAGGCGACCTACGAGGTCGGCGCCAACGGCGAGAAGATCTCCACCGGCCTCTACCGCGAGGAACCGGCCCAGCCCGGTGAGGACGTCCGCCTCTCGATCGACGCCGACCTGCAGTGGTACGCCTACGACGCCGTGCGCCAGCGGGTCAAGGAGGCCGGTGCCCTGTCCGGCTACGCGATGGTCGTGGACGTGCGGACGGGGCAGGTCGCGGCGCTGACCAGCTATCCCAGCTTCGACCCCTCCGACGAGGCGCAGGAGGCCGAGGAGATGCGCTTCGCCGCGGTGGAGGACGTCTACGAGCCCGGCTCGACCTCCAAGCTCATCACTGCCGCCGCCGCCCTGGAGGAGGGGCTGGTCGAGATCGACACGCCCATCGTCGTCCCGACGGGCATGTCACGCGGGGGGACCGCGTTCAAGGACGCCGAGCCACACCCGACGCTCCACCTCACCTTCGCCGGCGTGCTGGCCAGGTCCTCCAACATGGGCACGATCCTCTACGGCGAGAACCTCACCGACGAGCAGCTCCACGACTGGGCCCTGCGCTTCGGGATGGGCAGCTCCACCGGACTGGGCCTACCGGGCGAGTCCGCGGGCCTGGTGCCCGACCCCAGCATCTGGAGCGCCACCACCCGCTACACCGTGATGTACGGCCAGGGCATCGCGAGCACCCTCCTGCAGCAGGTCGCCGTCGTGCAGACCATCGCCAACGACGGCGTGCGCGTGCCGGCCTCCCTGGTCGCGGGGCAGCTCGACGAGGAGGGCCGCTACGTCGAGGCGCCGACCCCGGAGGGCACCCGCGTGGTGTCCGAGGAGACGGCCGAGACGCTGACCCAGATCATGTCGCAGGTCCCCGCCAGCGGAGGCACGGCGCCCCTGGCCGCCGTGGACGGCTACCACGTGGCCGGCAAGACCTCGACGGCCACCCGCATCGACCCGGAGACGGGCCGCTACACCGGCGGCGTGACCTCGAGCTTCATGGGCTTCGCCCCGGCGGACGACCCGCGGTATGTCGTGGCCATCGCCATCCAGCGCCCCACCCGCATCAGCGAGTTCGGCGGCATCATCGCCGGCCCGGTCTTCAGCAAGATCATGCGCTACGCCCTGATGAACGACGGCATCGAGCCGGCCGAGACGGCGCCGCCGACGGTGCCGCTCGACTTCGACCCGTCCGCACCGGCACCGGGTGAGGGTCCCGGTGTCACACTGGGGGACATCGCCATCAAGGACGAAGGGACCGCTGAGTGATCCCCCTGACCCTCCGCGAGATCGCGCAGGTGACCGGCGGTCGGGTCCACCCCGACACCCCGGAGGCGGGGTCGGTGACGATCACCGGCACCGTCGTCACGGACTCCCGCGAGGCCGGCCCGGGCAGCCTCTACGTCGCCCGGCGCGGCGACAGCGCCGACGGCCACGACTACGTCGGAGCGGCCGCCGCCCTCGGCGCCGCCGCTGCCCTGACCAACCGTGAGGTCGACGCGCTGCCGTGCGTCGTCGTCGACGAGGACCCTGAGCTGCTGTCGGAGCGACCCGACCGCCCCCCCTACGACGCCGTGACCAGAGCCTTCGCGGCCCTCGGCCGCGAGGTCGTCGACCGCTGCGACGCGCGCGGCGGCCTGCACACGGTGGCGATCACCGGGTCCTCCGGCAAGACCTCCACCAAGGACGTCATGGCGCAGGTGCTCGGCGAGATCGGCCCGACGCTGGCCCCCGAGGCCTCCTACAACTCCGAGGTCGGGGTGCCGCTCACCGTCTGCCGGCTCACCGAGGACACCGCCTACCTCGTCGCCGAGATGGGCGCCTCCGGGCCGGGCCACATCGCCCACCTCACCGAGGTCGCCCCGCCCCTCGTCGCGGTGGTGCTCAACGTCGGCACCGCCCACCTGGGCGAGTTCGGCTCCCGGGAGGCGATCGCCCAGGCCAAGGCCGAGCTCGTCCAGGCGCTGCCGGTCGGCGGGCTCGCGGTGCTCAACGCCGACGACCCGGCCGTGGCCGCGATGGCCGAGGAGGCGGAGGCCGTCGCCGCCCGCACGCTGCTGGTCGGCCGCTCCGCCCACGCCCAGCTGCGCGCCACCGACGTCCGCCTCGACGCCCGCGGCCGCCCGTCCTTCCTCCTCCACGCCCCCGGCGAGGGCGGCGCCGGGGTGCCGGTGACGCTCCGGCTGGTGGGGGAGCACCACGTCGGCAACGCGCTGGCGGTCGCCGCCGTGGCCCACGAGTGGGGTATGCCGTGGCCCGCCGTCGCGGACGCGCTCGGACGCGCGGAGCCCCGGTCGCGCGGTCGCATGGAGGTCACCGAGCGCCCCGACGGCGTGACGGTCGTCAACGACGCGTACAACGCCAACCCCGACTCGATGGGAGCGGCGTTGCGGGCGCTGGCCGCGATGCGGCGGGACGGCGGACGCACCATCGCCGTGGTGGGCGGCATGCTCGAGCTGGGTGCCGACAGCGACGCCGAGCACGGGGGCGTCGGCACGCTGGCCGCCGAGCTGGGTGTCGACCACCTGGTCACCGTGGGCGACCTCGCCGGTGCCGCCGGCACGGCATACCTCGCGGCAGGTGGGGGTGCCACCACGCACGTCGCGGACCGGCACGAGGCGCAGGAGCTGCTCACCGGGATGCTGCGGCGCGACGACGTCGTGCTGCTGAAGTCGAGCCGCGACTCGGGGCTACGCTTCCTCGGCGACGCGCTGGCCGACCCGACGGCCGTCGGGACCGCCCCCCAGGAGAGTGCCTAGATGGTCAACGTGCTGCTGGCCGGCTCCGTGGCGATGGTCGTCGCCCTCTTCGGCACCCCGTTGTTCATCCGCTTCCTCGTGCGGCGCGGCTACGGCCAGTTCATCCGCGACGACGGTCCGACGAGCCACCACACCAAGCGCGGCACGCCGACGATGGGCGGGGCGATCATCATCCTGGCCACGCTCGCCGGCTACGTGCTCTCGCACCTCCTGCTCATCTTGCTCGACCTGTCGGGTCTGCTGGAGGTCACGCACAGCAGGTTCACGATGAGCGCCATGCTCGTGCTCTTCCTCATCACTGGGCTGGGGTTCATCGGCTTCCTCGACGACTACACCAAGATCAACAAGCAACGCAGCCTGGGCCTGACGTCGCTGGAGAAGCTGGCCGGGCAGACGGCGATCGCCGTGGTCTTCGCGATCGCCGCCCTGCAGACGCCGGGCGACAGCACCCGCAGCCCCGCCTCGACGGCCATCTCGTTCGTGCGGGACACCAGCCTCGACCTGGCCGCGGCGGGGCCGGTGCTCGGGGTCCTCCTCTTCATCCTCTGGGCCAACGTCCTCATCGCCGGCGCGTCCAACGGGGTCAACCTCACCGACGGTCTCGACGGGCTGGCGACCGGCGCGAGCGTGATGGTCTTCGCCGCCTACTCGGTCATCGGCATCTGGCAGTACAACCAGAACTGCCAGCTCGCCCCCGGCCCCAACTGCTACGACGTCAGCGACGCGCTCGACCTGGCGGTCGTCGCATGCTCGGTGGCCGGCGCCTGCTTCGGCTTCCTGTGGTGGAACGCCTCACCCGCCAAGATCTTCATGGGCGACACCGGGTCGCTCGCGCTCGGCGGCGGCCTGGCCGGCCTGGCGATCACCACCCACACCGAGCTGCTGCTGGCCGTGCTGGGCGCGCTCTTCGTCATCATCACGCTGTCGGTCATCATCCAGGTCGCCGGGTTCAAGATGACCGGCAAAAGGGTGTTCCGGATGGCGCCGCTGCAGCACCACTTCGAGCTGCTGGGCTGGGCCGAGGTGACGATCGTCATCCGGTTCTGGATCGTCGCCGGGATCGGCGTGGCCGTGGGCCTGGGCCTGTTCTACGCCGAGTGGGTGGCCAACCTGTGACCGCGCCACTGGAGGAGCTGACCCACCGCGACGCCGACTGGGCCGGGCTGCGGGTGCTGGTGACGGGGCTCGGCGTGAGCGGCTTCGCCGCCGCCGACGCCCTGGTCCAGCACGAGGCGCGGGTGACGGTCGTCGACGCCGGCAACGGCAGCGAGCGGCAGACGACGCAGGCCGGGATCCTGGGGATCCTGGGCGCCGACGTGCGGCTGGGGCCCGAGCACGTCGCGGGGCTGCCCGACGACCTCGAGCGCGATCTCGACCTCGTCGTCACCTCGCCCGGCTGGCGGCCCGACCACCCCGTGCTCGCCGCGGCGCAGGCGCACGGCATACCCGTCTGGAGCGAGGTCGAGCTCGCATGGCGCCTGCGTCCCCGCGTCGGCGCGGCGCCGTGGCTCGTGGTGACCGGCACCAACGGCAAGACCACCACCGTGCAGCTGCTCGAGACGATCCTCACGAGCGCGGGGCTGCGGGCGGTCGCCGCCGGCAACGTCGGCCACCCGATCCTCGACGCCGTCCAGCACCCCGAGCCCTACGACGTCATCGCCGTCGAGCTGTCCAGCTTCCAGCTGCACTTCACGCACACCATGAGCCCGCTGGCCTCGGTCGTGCTCAACGTCGCCCCCGACCACCTCGACTGGCACGGGGGGCTGGAGGGGTACGCCGCGGCCAAGGCTCGCGTCTACGAGCGCACCCAGGTCGCGTGCGTCTACAACGCGCAGGACCCGCGCACCGAGCGGATGGTCGAGGAGGCGGACGTCGTCGAGGGCTGCCGCGCCGTCGGCTTCACCCTCGGCACGCCGGGCCGCTCGATGGTCGGGCTCGTCGAGGACGTGCTGGCCGACCGGGCGTTCGTGGAGGAGCGGGCCACGTCCGCCGCCGAGCTCGGCACGCTCGCCGACCTGTCGCTGGCTTCCGGCGGCGGGGGGGCGACCCCGCCGCCGCACCTGGTCGCCGACGCGCTCGCCGCGGCCGCCCTGGCCCGGGCCGCGGGGATCGCACCGGTGGCCGTGCGGGACGGGCTGCGGGCCTTCCGCACCGACGCCCACCGGACCACGGTCGTGGCCGAGCACGAGGGCGTGACCTGGGTCGACGACTCCAAGGCCACCAACCCGCACGCCGCGCTGGCGGCCCTGTCGGCCTACCCCGACATCGTGTGGGTCGCCGGGGGCCAGCTCAAGGGCGCGGCCGTCGACGAGCTCGTCGCACAGGTCTCCGACCGGCTGCGCGCGGTGGTCCTGCTCGGGCTCGACCGGCAGCTGATCGCCGACGCCGTGGCCCGACACGCCCCCGAGGTCCCCGTCCACGACGTCGGGGTCGCCGACCATGGGGACATGGACGCGCTGCAGGGGCTGATGGACGACGTGGTGGCGCTGTGCGCCGCCTCCGCCCGCCCCGGAGACGTCGTGCTGCTCTCGCCGGCCGCAGCCTCGCTCGACATGTTCCCCAGCTACGGCTCCCGCGGCGACGTCTTCGCGGACGCGGTGCGGCGGCGGCTCGGGACGGGTCCGGTGAGCGGCGCATGACCTCCATCACCCGCCACGCCGGGCTCGGCGGTCGCTCCTCGGCCCAGGACGAGGGCATGACCGTCGCCTCCGTGGGGGCGTGGCTGCGCTCGCCCGTCGCCCCCTACTACCTGACGCTCGTGTCCGCCATCGTGCTCACCGGCCTCGGGCTCGTCATGGTGCTGTCGGCCAGCAGCGTGCGCTCCTACCTCGACAGCGGCAGCTCCTACACCGTCTTCCTCGAGCAGGTCGCCTACGCCTCCATCGGCGTGGTGCTGGCCGTCGTCGGGTCCCGCCTGCCCCTGGTCTGGTGGAAGCGACTGGCCTGGCCCGGCATCTTCCTCGCCCTGGCGCTCCAGGCCGCCGTCTTCACCAGCCTCGGCGTGGAGTTCCAGGGCAACCGCAACTGGATCGAGATCGCCGGCAGGACCCTGCAGCCCTCGGAGTTCGGCAAGATCGCGCTCGTCGTCTTCGGCGCCACCGTGCTGGCGACCAAGCGGCGCGTCATGCACAAGATCGGGCACGCCACCGTGCCCCTGATCTTCCCGTTCGGGCTGGTGCTCGTCGGCCTGGTCATGCAGGGCAACGACCTCGGCACAGCGATGATCATGCTGGCGATCCTCGTCGGGCTGCTGTGGGCGGCCGGGCTGCCCGGGCGCTGGTTCCTCGGGGTCGGCGCGGTCGTCACCGCCGGCGTGGCCTACCTCGCCGCCGGCAGCGCCAACCGGATGGAGCGCATCCAGGTCTGGGTGGGCGGCATCTGCGAGAACCCGCACGTGCAGGGCTGCTTCCAGAAGGTCCACGCCGAGTACGCCCTCGCCGACGGCGGCTGGTGGGGCCTGGGCCTGGGGGAGTCCCGCGAGAAGTGGGGGCTGCTGCCCGAGCCGCACAACGACTTCATCCTGGCGATCATCGGCGAGGAGCTCGGCCTGCCCGGCTCGCTCGCGGTGCTCCTGCTCTTCGCGGTCCTGGCCTATGCCTGCTTCCGCATCGTCAGCCAGTCCGAGGACACCTTCGCCCGACTCGCCGCGGCCGGTCTCCTGGTCTGGTTCCTCGGCCAGGCGCTGCTCAACATCGGCTCGGTCATCGGGATGCTGCCGATCATCGGCGTCCCGCTCCCGCTGGTCTCCAGCGGCGGCTCGGCGCTGGTCTCCGCGCTGCTGGGGATCGGGCTGCTGCTGGCCCTGGCCCGCTCGCTGCCGGGCGCGACCGAGTCGCTGGCGGCCAAGCCGTCACGGCTGGGTCGGACGCTCGCCTCCGTGTCGACGCAGTCACGGCGCACCGCGACGAGCGCGTCGCGCGGTGGTGCGACCGGTGCGTCACGCCGCTCGGCGACCAGCACCTCGCGTGGCGGTGCGACCAGCACGTCGCGTCGTCGGCCCGTGGCGAAGAAGCCGGCCGCCAAGCCCTCGAGGACCCGATGACCGCCGGGGACACCGGCGCACCGTTGTCCGTGGTCCTGGCCGGGGGCGGGTCCGCCGGTCACGTCAACCCGCTGCTCGCCACCGCCGACGCGCTGCGACGCCGGGTGCCGGACGCCACGATCAGCGTGCTGGGCACCGCCGAGGGCCTGGAGCAGCGGCTCGTCCCCGACCGCGGCTACCCGCTCACCGTCGTCCCCAAGGTCCCGTTCCCGCGCCGCCCGGGTGCGGCGGCCGTGCGCTTCCCGGGGAGCCTGGGCCGGGCCGTCGGTGCCGCCCTCGCCGCGATCCGGGCCGTCGACGCCGACGTCGTCGTCGGCTTCGGGGGCTACGTCGCCACCCCCGCCTACCTCGCCGCCCGCCGCGCCGGCGTGCCGATCGTCATCCACGAGCAGAACGCGCGGCCCGGCCTGGCCAACCGCCTCGGCTCCCGCTTCACCCGCGCCGTCGCCACCACCTTCGCCAGCACCGCGCTGCCCGGCGCGAAGCGGGTCGGGATGCCGCTGCGCGCCGAGATCCGCGACCTCGACCGCGCCGCCGCCCGCCCCGAGGGCCTGACCCACTTCGGTCTCGCCGCCGACCGCCCGACGCTCCTCGTCTTCGGCGGGTCGCTCGGCGCCGCCCGCCTCAACGCAGCCTTCTCCGCAGCGGCCGCCGACCTCCTCGCCGCCGGGGTTCAGGTGCTGCACCTGACCGGTGCCGGGAAGGACGTCGACGCTCCCCAGACCTCCGCGACGGGCGCACGCTACGTCGCCCTGCCCTACACGGACCGTATGGAGCTCGCCTATGCCGTGGCCGACCTCGCGGTGTGCCGCGCGGGTGCCGGCACCGTCTGCGAGCTGGCTGCGGTCGGCCTGCCTGCCGTCTACGTGCCGCTGCCGATCGGCAACGGCGAGCAGCGGCTGAACGCCGCCGACCTCGTGGCGGCCGGTGGTGGGCTGGTGGCCGAGGACGCGCAGGTCGACGCCGGCTGGGTGCGCGGCACGGTGCTGCCGCTGGTCACGGACGCGGACCGGCTGGCCACCATGGCCGCCGCCGCGGCGGCCCACGGGGAGCGCGACGCCGACGACCAGCTCGTCGACCTGATCCTGGCCGCAGCGGGGCGGGCATGAACGCCGGCGTCAACGCCCGCTTCGACTTCACCGCCGAGGTCCCACCCGCCGACCAGCTCGGCGCCGTGCACTTCGTGGCCATCGGCGGCTCCGGCATGTCGGGCGTGGCGCGGCTGTTCCTGGCCCGCGGCATCGCGGTGTCCGGCTCCGACAGGGTGGACAGCACGACCCTGCGCGAGCTCGAGGCCGAGGGCGCGCGCGTCTTCGTCGGCCACGACGCGACGCACGTCGAGGGCGCCGACACGCTCGTCGTCTCCAGCGCCGTCCCGGAGAGCAACCCCGAGCTGGCGGCCGCGCGCGCGGTCGGGCTGCGGGTGCTGCACCGGGCACAGGGGATCGCGGCACTGCTCCACGGCCGCGACGCGATCGCCGTCGCCGGGGCCAACGGGAAGACGACGACCAGCGCGATGACGACCGTCGCCCTGCAGGCGGCGGGCGCCGACCCGGCCTATGTCGTCGGCGCGCCGCTGGCCGGCACCGGCACCAACGCCGCGCCCGGCGGGACGGACGGCCCGGTCGTCGTCGAGGCGGACGAGAGCGACGGCTCCTTCCTCGTCTACCGACCGCTCGTCGCAGTCGTCACCAACGTCCAGCCCGACCACCTCGACTTCTACGGCGACGTCGACGCCGTCGAGCGTGCCTACGCCGACTTCGCCCGCACCATCCGCCCCGGCGGGCTGCTCGTCACCAACGCCGACGACGCCGGCGCACTGCGGCTCGCCGAGCGGGCGCGCGACGAGGGCGTGCGCGTGGTGACGTGGGGGAGAGGGGGCGCCGACGTGCTGGTCTCGAACGCCAGGGGCGAGGGGATGACGACGCGCGCCAGCCTGACGTGGACCCGCACGCTCGGCTCCGTCGTCGAGGGGACCTCGGTCGAGCTGGTGCTCCCGGTGCCGGGCCTGCACAGCATCGACAACGCGACCGGAGCGGTGCTGGCCGCGACGGCCGGGCTGGGGCTCGAGCTCGGCCCGGTGCTCCAGGGGCTGGAGGCCTTCCCGGGAGCCCACCGCCGTTTCGAGCGGGTCGGCGCGGCCGGTGGTGTCGAGGTCGTCGACGACTACGCGCACAACGCGCCGAAGGTGGCCGCCGTCCTGCAGGCTGCCAGGTCCGCGGCCGCGGGACGCCGGCTGGTCGTCGCCTTCCAGCCGCACCTGTTCAGCCGCACGCGCGACTTCGCCGAGGGCTTCGCGGGCGGGCTGGCGGGAGCCGACGTCCTCGTGCTGCTGCCGGTCTACGGCGCGCGCGAGACGCAGGAGGACTTCCCGGAGGTGACGTCAGGCATGCTGGCTCAGCTGGTGCGCGGTGCTGCTGGGGAGACGCAGGTCCAGGTCGTTGACGACCTCGCGTCGGCGCCGCAGGTGCTGCGCGACCTGGTGCGTCCCGGCGACCTCGTCGTGACGGTGGGCGCCGGCGACGTCACCACTGTGGGTCCGCGGCTCCTCGAGCTGCTGGGAGAGGGGGAGGCGTGAGACTGCTTCCGAGAAGGCTGACCGACCGTTCCCGTCCGCCCCGCGGGTCGCGCCCGGGCACCATCCGCCGAGCCTTGCTGCTCTGGGGCCTGCTCCTGACGGCCTTCGCTGGTGGACTCGTCTTCCTGTTCTTCTACTCCGCGGCGTTCGTCGTCACGGAGACGCAGGTCGCGGGGGTCCAGGGCGAGGTCGCAGAGAGCGTCGAGGACCTGGCCGACATCCCGCGTGGACGTCCGCTCGGGCGTGTCTCTGAGAGCAAGGTCCGAGAGCGGGTCGTCGCGGGCGACAAGCGGGTCGCCGACGTGACGATCGACAAGACCTGGCCGTCGACGGTGACCTTCGAGGTGACGCTGCGCGAGCCGGCGCTGGCGCTGGTCCGCGGGAAGAAGACGTGGGTGGCCGACGCCAGTGGGGTGGTCTACGACCAGGTCGACAAGGCCTCCAACAAGCTTCCGCGTGTCGCGGTGAAGTCGAAGCCCGAGGACCTGTCGCAGGAGTCCGTGGTCGGTCTGGTCGAGCTCTGGCGACTGCGCCCGGACCCCGCCGACCTCGAGGGTGAGCTCGCCGCGCCGAGCCTGACCTCCGACGGCAGGGTGCTGCTGAGCATCGACCAGCTGACCGTCGAGTGGGGCACCCCGACCGAGGCCGAGAAGAAGTGGCAGGTCGTGCAGGCCCTCGTCGGCCAGGAGTCGGTGGACCCGCAGGGCGGGATCCCGCAGACCATCGACGTCAGCCTGCCCGACACACCCGTGGTCACCGGGCTCCCGCCCGCAGCCGGCTGAGCACCTCCTCCCCCGCGCTGCCGACCCACCGTCGAGCGGCCACTCTCCACCTGAGGTCGAGGTTCACGCTCAGGGGTGAATCGGGGCGGCCGACCTAGTATCGCGTGCAGAAGTCATCACGCACTTTGCTCTCGTCATCGAAAGGTTCCACCGTGTCCGCTGCGCAGAACTACCTGGCCGTCATCAAGGTCGTCGGCATCGGAGGTGGTGGCGTCAACGCCATCAACCGGATGATCGAGGTCGGCCTCAAGGGTGTCGAGTTCATCGCCATCAACACCGACGCGCAGGCGCTGCTGATGAGCGACGCCGACGTCAAGCTCGACGTGGGCCGGGAGCTCACCCGTGGCCTGGGTGCCGGCGCGGACCCCGAGGTCGGCCGTCGTGCGGCCGAGGACCACACCGAGGAGATCGAGGAGGCCCTGCGCGGCGCCGACATGGTCTTCGTCACCGCCGGCGAGGGCGGCGGCACCGGCACCGGTGGGGCGCCGGTCGTCGCGAAGATCGCGAAGTCGCTGGGCGCGCTGACGATCGGTGTCGTGACGCGTCCCTTCACCTTCGAGGGCCGCCGTCGTGCGAACCAGGCCGAGACCGGCATCGCCGGTCTGCGCGAGGAGGTCGACACCCTGATCGTCATCCCCAACGACCGGCTGCTGTCGATCTCGGACCGGTCGGTGAGCATGCTCGACGCCTTCCGCAGCGCCGACCAGGTGCTGCTCTCCGGCGTCCAGGGCATCACCGACCTCATCACCACCCCGGGCCTGATCAACCTCGACTTCGCCGACGTGAAGTCGGTCATGCAGGGTGCCGGCTCCGCGCTCATGGGCATCGGCTCCGCCCGCGGCGAGGACCGCGCGGTCCAGGCGGCCGAGCTGGCGATCTCCAGCCCCCTGCTCGAGGCCAGCATCGAGGGTGCGCACGGTGTGCTCCTGTCGGTCCAGGGTGGCTCGGACCTGGGTCTGTTCGAGATCAACGAGGCCGCCCGGCTGGTGCAGGAGGCCGCCCACCCCGAGGCCAACATCATCTTCGGTGCCGTGATCGACGACTCGCTCGGCGACGAGGTGCGCGTCACGGTCATCGCGGCCGGGTTCGACAGCGGTTCGCCCACCCAGCGCTCGGACGACCGTGCCCTCGGACAGGTGCAGGCCGGTGGCGGTTCGCGTCACCAGGGCGCCCAGCAGCCGCCCCAGGGTGGACAGCAGCGTCCGGTCGGGGCACCGCAGCAGCCGGGGCAGCAGGTCCCCGGTGGTGTGCCAGATGCTGCCCACCAGGCCAACGGCCAGCCCCAGCACGCGCACCCCCAGGGCGCGCACCCGCAGGGCGTGCCTGCCTCCGTGAACGGACATGCGGCACAGGGTCAGCCGCACGCCGCTCCGTCCCAGGCGCAGCAGCGTCCCGCACAGCCGCCGCGCCAGGTGACGTTCGAGGACGAGACCGACGACCTGGACGTGCCCGACTTCCTCAAGTGAGCTGGCGCTGACGACGGCCTGACCATCCACGTGTTCCGGTGGCGTGAGGACATCGAGCCCAGTGGCGCCTTCTACGGCGTCGAGTGGGTGTTCACGGACCGCCGAGGAGGATCCAGCCAGCCGCCGCACGACGAGTTCAACCTGGCCTCGCACGTGGGCGACCGCAGAGAGGCCGTCGAGATGAACCGGCACCGGTTGGCGCACGAGCTGGGGCTGCGTCTCGTGGATCTGCGGTTCATGGATCAGGTGCACGGGTGCGACGTCGCGGTGACCACAGATCCGACGGGTCTGGAGTCCGAGCACACCGACCGCTCGCCCTCGGTCGACGGGCTGATCTCGGGCCGGACCGACGAAGCGCTCGTCGTCCTGGTTGCCGACTGCACCCCGGTGCTGCTCCTCGACCGGACCGAGGGGCTGGTTGCTGTCGTGCACGCGGGCCGCCCCGGCATGGTCGGGGGGCTCGTGCCGGCGGTGATCGCCCGAATGCACGAGCTGGGTGCGCGCAACCTGGAGGCCGTCGTCGGGCCGTCGGTCTGCCCGCGCTGCTACGAGGTGCCGGAGGAGATGCGGTCCCAGGCGATGGAGGTCGAGCCGACCTCGGGCGCCGTGAGCTGGACCGGCACCCCGGCCGTCGACGTCGCGGGCGGGGTCGTCGCCCAGCTCGCCCGCGAGGGCGTGGCGCTGCGCTGGCTCCCCGGGTGCACGCGGGAGGACCCCGACCTCTACTCCTACCGTCGGGACGGCACCACCGGGCGCTTCGCCGGCGTGGTGCGGCTCCTGCCTCCTGAGCAGGTGGCCTGAGTGACGGACGCCCGTCGGCTGGAGCTGGAGACCAACCTCGTTCGGGTGCACGAGCGCATCGACGCCGCCTGCCGGGCGGCCGACCGCGACCCCGCCGAGGTCACGCTGGTGGCGATCACGAAGTTCTTCCCCGCCGCCGACGTCGTCACCCTCGTCGAGCTGGGCGTGCGGCACGTCGGGGAGAACCGGGACCAGGAGGCCGGGGCCAAGGTCGCCGAGCTGCCGGCGGAGGTCCGGTCCGTCCTCACCGTCCACTTCGTCGGTCAGCTCCAGACGAACAAGGCGCGGCACGTCGTGCGGTACGCCGACGTGGTCCAGTCCGCGGACCGCGACCGCCTGGTGGACGCGCTGGACCGGGGGGCCGGTGCCGCGCTGGAGACGGGCGAACGGCATACCCCCGTGTCCGTGACCGTCCAGGTCGATCTGGGGGAGGGGGAGGCACGCGGGCGAGGAGGGGCACTGCCGGACGAGGTCCCTGCCGTCGCCGAGCGGATCGCGTCCAGCGAGCACCTGAGGCTGCGCGGGGTGATGGCGGTGGCCCCGCTGGGCCTGGACGGCTCGGGCACGCGGGCAGCGTTCGACCGGCTCCTCGCACTCTCCCGACGGCTGAGGGGGGATCATCCTGGGGCGAGCTGGGTCTCGGCGGGCATGAGCGGGGACCTCGAAACTGCTGTGGCCAGTGGTGCGACACACCTGCGTGTCGGCACCGCAATCCTGGGACCACGGCGGTAGCGTCGGCAAGGACCGAACCACCACGGGCGCCAGACCCGTTCGCACCAAGGAGCTCGTCACATGGCCGGGGCACTGCGCAAGACGATGGAGTACCTCGGACTCGCCGAGTCCGACGAGCGTTTCGACGACTACGACGCCTACCCCGAGGACGCGTCTGCGGGTGACCGTGAGGCCGCCGCCCGCCAGGACGCCCCGGTGCGAGCGGTCCGCGACGAGGACGAGCGACCGCGTCAGGGTGCGGAGGTCGCCCAGCTGCCGCGCCGTACCCCGGTCTCGCAGGTCGTCAGGGAGCCGAAGATGAACGAGCTCAACCGCATCACCACGATCCACCCCCGGACCTACAACGAGGCCAAGAACATCGGCGAGGCTTTCCGCGCCGGGATCCCGGTCATCATCAACCTCACCGACATGGACGACGCCGACGCGAAGCGGTTGGTCGACTTCTCCGCCGGCCTCGCGTTCGGTCTCCGCGGGTCGATCGAGCGGGTCACCAGCAAGGTCTTCCTCCTCAGCCCTGAGCACGTCGTCGTCGACGGTGGCGCGCCCGGGGCGGCCAAGCCGGCGACGGGACCGTTCAACCAGAGCTGACGTAGGCTGCGCCTATGCTCGGCCAGCTGCTCTCCCTCGTCATCGGTCTCTATCTGGTCGTCCTCATCGGCCGCCTGGTCTTCGACTGGGTGCAGGTCTTCGCGCGCGACTGGAGGCCCCAGGGTCCGGTCCTGGTGCTGGCCAACGGGGTCTACACGCTGACCGACCCGCCCCTAAAGGCGCTACGGCGTGTCATCCCGCCGCTGCGGATCGGCAGCATCGCCCTCGACCTGGCCTTCATCATCCTCTTCGTGCTCGTCAGCCTGGCTCAGAGCTTCGCCGCGCGGCTGCCTTTCTGAGGCGTGCTGCTGGTGGTCTGACCGCTCGTCTCGTCGCTGTGACCAGCGTGCGAGCCGTGCGTTAGAGTGACCCCTGCACGTGCTCAACCGCACGTCATCGGGCATGCCCGCCGTGAGGACGGGGTCTGCTCGGTGACTTCCTGATCGAGGTGAAACACATGGCGCTGTCCCCCGAGGACGTCATCAAGAAGAGTTTCAGCGCGACGCACCTGCGTCGTGGGTATGACGAGACGCAGGTGGACGACTTCCTGGACGAGGTGGTTGTCGAGCTGCGGCGGTTGATCGCCGAGAACGACGGTCTCCGCACCGACCTCGAGGACTGCCGTGCCAGCCGGGGGATGGGTGGGGACGAGACGGAGTCCTACCGTCCCGCTGCGTTCGCCGACCAGGGTGGCCGTGTCGGTGAGCTGGAGGCCGAGCTGGAGGAGCTTCGGGCCCAGGTCGAGTCCGAGCGCGCCGTCGCGGCCACCGCTGCTGCCGCCGTGGGCGGAGGAGCCGTCGCTGCCGTGCCCGACGCCGACGTCGAGGACCTTCGCCGCCAGCTGGCCGAGTGCCACGAGGCGCGCGCCCAGGCCGAGGAGCGTGCCCAGGCCGCCGTGCGCGACCGTGACCAGGGGTCCACCGACTCCGACGGTCAGGTCGAGGACCTGCGGGCCCAGGTGCAGGCCGCCGAGGGCCGGGTGCGCGAGCTCGAGGCCCAGCTCGAGGACGCCGAGCAGCGTGCCGAGCAGGCTCAGCTGCGTGCGCAGGAGGTCGAGGAGAGGGCTTCTGCTGCACCGGCTGCCGCCCTGGCAGCGACCACCGTGCCAGGTGAGGACCCCACCTCGATCATCTCGCTGGCGCAGCGCCTGCACGACCAGCACGTCTCCGAGGGCGAGAGCACCAAGAGCCGTCTGGTCGGGGAGGCAGAGAGCTACCGCGACCGCGTGGTCGCCGACGCCGACGCCAAGAGCACCGAGCTGGTGCAGACGGGTCAGGAGACGCACGACCGGCTCGTCCACGAGGGTCAGACCACGCACGACGAGCTGGTGCAGACGGGTCAGGAGACCCACGACCGGCTCGTCGGCGAGGGCCAGGCCAAGCACGACGAGCTGGTGCAGACCGGTCAGCAGGCTCACGACGACCTCGTGTCCGAGGGCCAGCAGGAGCGCGAGCGACTGATCGGAGAGGGTGAGAGGACCCACGAGACGTTGGTCGGCGAGGGTCAGGGCACCCGGGACCAGCTCATCAGCGAGGCCGAGAACCAGCGCTCCACGATCCTGACCGACCTCCACCAGCAGCAGACGTCGCTGTCCGGTCGGATCGGTGAGCTGCAGACCCAGGAGATCGACCTGCGCGACCGGCTGCGGGCGTTCCTGTCCGACCAGCTGGCCAAGATCGACGGGGAGAAGAGCTGAGCTCTCCTCCCAGCACGATCAAGGGCGCCCCCGGCTTCGAGCCGGGGGCGCCCTTGTCTGTGGACGGTCGTTGTGCAGCAGCCCTGGGTGCTCTATCCTGCCCGCACTGCCCATTCCTGTCTCCGTGACGGGCCGGGGCCCATGAGCACCGCACAGAAGGGCACCTCGTGGCGAAGAGTGGGAGTAGTGGGGCGGTCAGCGCGCACACGGCGTTGAGCGTCCGGGAGGGGGAGGACCCCTGGACCAGCGAGGAGCTGGCCGAGGTCCGGGTCGAGCTCGATCTCGAGGCAGCGCGACTGACGGCTGAGGTCGACGAGGCTCAGCAGGACCTCGTGGAGCTGATGCGCAGCTACAGCGACGGCGCGGGCGACGACCAGGCCGACGCCGGTGCAGCGACGTGGGAGCGCGAGCACGAGCTGTCTCTGGCCAACAACCACAGGGAGCTGCTCGCCCAGACCCTGCACGCCCTGCAACGGATCGAGCACGGCAACTACGGGGACTGCGAGTCGTGCGGGACGCCCATCGGAAAGATGCGGCTCCAGGCCTTCCCCCGTGCGACCCTATGCATGACATGCAAGCAGAAGCAGGAACGCCGCTGACCCCCGCCCGACCCCGCCGCACGGTCGTCGTGCTGGGCCTCGCTGCCCTCTGGGTGGCCCTCGATCAGGCCACCAAGGTGTGGGCCGAACGGGCTCTGACGGACGGGTCCGTCCAGGTCTTCGGGGACCTGCTTCGCTTCCACCTGGTCTACAACTCCGGGGCGGCGTTCTCCATGGGCACCGGGTTCACCGGCGTCCTGACGACCGTCGCCAGCATCATCGTGGTCGTCATCGTGTGGCAGGCGTTCACGGTCCGCAGCCTCCCCTGGGCGGTCGCGCTCGGTCTCCTGCTGGGCGGGGCGGCCGGCAACCTCGTCGACCGCTACTTCCGCGACCCCGCTCCCGGCCTCGGGCACGTCGTCGACTTCATCCGGCTGCCCAACTTCCCGATCTTCAACGTCGCCGACATCGGCGTGACCACGGCGGCGGTCCTGATCGCCCTGCTGGCGCTGCGCGGCGAGCACCCCGACGGCTCCCGTGACGGGAACCCGGCAGAGGCTCGGCACGAGAACGACCACGCGGAGCAGAACCGGTGAGCGACGCCCGGATCTTCTCCGTCCCCGAGGGCCTGGAGGGCGAGCGGGTCGACGCCGCACTGGCGCGTCTGCTCGGACTCTCACGGTCCAAGGCGGCCGACCTGGCAGCGTCCGGTCACGTCACGCAGGACGGACGCGCTGTCGGCAAGTCGGACAGGGTCGTCGCGGGAAGCTGGATCGAGGTGGTGATGCCGCCCACCGACCCGCACCCCGGGCTCGAGGTGGTGGCCGAACCGGTCGAGGGCATGCGCATCGTCCACGACGACAGCGAGATCGTCGTCGTCGACAAGCCCGCCTTCGTCGCGGCACACCCGAGCGTCGGCTGGTCCGGGCCGACCGTCGTCGGCGGGCTGGCCGCGCAGGGGTACCGCATCTCGACGTCCGGCGCGCCGGAGCGACAGGGCATCGTCCAGCGTCTGGACGTCGGCACGTCCGGCCTCATGGTGGTGGCGAAGTCCGAGCGCGCCTACACGGTCCTCAAGCAGGCGTTCCGGGACCGGACGGTCGACAAGACCTATCACGCACTCGTGCAAGGGCTGCCCGACCCCCACGAGGGCACCATCGAGGCGCCTATCGGGCGGCACCCCGGGCACGACTACCGGTTCGCAGTGCGCACCGACGGTCGGCCCAGCGTCACCCACTACGAGCTGCTCGAGGCCTACCGCTCCGTCAGCCTCCTGCAGATTCACCTCGAGACCGGCAGGACCCACCAGATCCGCGTGCACTTCTCCGCGCTGCGCCACCCCTGCTGCGGCGACCTGACCTACGGAGCCGACCCCACGATCGCCAAGAAGCTGGGGCTGAAGCGGCAGTGGTTGCACGCGGTGAAGCTGGGGTTCACCCATCCGGGGAGCGGAGACCACGTCGAGTTCGAGTCGCCCTACCCCGGCGACCTGACGCTCGCGCTGGAGCGCCTCCGGGGTTGAGCTGATGCACGAGCCCACCGTGTCGCGCTTCCGCAACCTTGCCCTGGCGGTCGTGGTCGGGCTGCTCATGGTGAGCCTGGTCGCGCTGGCGGCGACCTGGGGCGGCAGGTCCGCCGAGGACGAGGCCGTGGAGACACCGGGCGCCGCCGACGGGGTGCGGCAGACAGCCCCGGCGACGACGGGCGACGAGGACGTCGATGCCGATCAGGACCCGACGAGCGCGGCGTCGACGGCCACCGCCGACGCGACCACCGAGCCCACCGAGGACCTGCGGGCCACCGCCGCGAAGATCGTCGCCGACCTGTCGCTGACGGAGAAGGCGGGCCAGGTGATCGTCGCTGCGCACGACGGTCCGGTGGCGCCGGTCGACCTCGTTGTCGGCGAGCACCTCGGTGGTGTCATCGTCATGGACCAGGACCTCAGCACCGACCAGCTGAGCGACCTCAACCGGACGCTCACCGAGGCGGCAGACGCGGCGGGCCGGACCTGGCCGGTGTTCCTCGGGGTGGACCAGGAGGGCGGCCTGGTCGAGCGGGCCAAGGGTGACCTGACGCGGTTCCCGGCGTTCATGAGCCATGGCGCGGCCGACGACACCGACCTGACCCGCAGAGCGTCGGCCGCTTCCGGCGCCGAGCTGCGAGGTGTCGGGTTCACGGTCGTGTTCGCCCCGGCCGCGGACGTCACGACCGGACCGGGCGAGCCCACCATCGGCTCGCGCTCGGTCGGGAGCGACCCTGAGCAGGTCGCGCGGCACGCGACGGCCGCCGGGCAGGGCTACCTGGACTCGGGGATCCTGCCGGTCGTCAAGCACTTCCCGGGGCACGGTTCGGTCCCGGCCGACAGCCACCTCGAGCTCCCGGTGCAGACGCGCACGATGGAGGAGCTGCGGACCAGCGACCTCGTGCCGTTCGTCGCCGCCGTCGAGGCCGGGCTGCCGGCGGTGATGGTCGCGCACATCCAGGTGCAGGCGCTGGGATCACAGCTGCCGTCCTCCCTCGAACCGCTGGTGGTCGAGGGGATCCTGCGCGGAGACCTCGGCTTCGACGGACTGGTGGTCACGGACGCACTCAACATGGCGGCCGTTGCCGACCGCTACGGACCGGGCCAGGCGTCGGTCGAGGCTCTGCGCGCAGGTGCCGACGTCGTGCTCATGCCGACCGACCCCCTGACGGCCCGCGACGCCATCGTCGCCGCCGTCAGCGACGGCACGCTCGACGAGGATCGTCTGGACGACGCCGTGGCCCGTCAGATCACCGCGCTGCTGCAGACCGACGACGGGGGCGACGTGGACCCCCTGGAGCCGGGCGGCGGAGCCGAGGTGTCGCAGGAGGTGTCAGCCGCGGCGATCACCATCGTGCAGGGACCGTGCAGCGGCCCCCTGATCGACGGCGGGGTCGTGCCGATGGGGGACCCCCTCGCCGTGCAGCGGCTCGAGCACGCCGCCGAGAGTGCCGGCGTGCCGGTCGGGACCGGCACCACGGTGGAGCTCCTCCGCCCCGGCCAACCCTCCCGAGGTGCGCAGATCGCGGTGGCCCTCGAGACGCCATACCTGCTCGGTGGTTCCGGTGCTCCCGTGCGCATCGCCCTGTTCGGCGACACCCACGGGGCGGTGGCGGCGCTCGTGGACGTGCTCACGGGAGAGGCGACGGCGCCCGGGCGCCTGCCGGTGCCCGTCGACGGTGTCGAGCGCGCCGGCTGCTGACGGAGGCGGGCGGTGGCCGTCGCGCTCGCAGGACGAGACGGCCGGGGCTAGGTTCGCGACATGGGTTTTCTCGACCGACTCTTCGGGCAGCAACCGCAGCAACCGCGACCGACGGGCGGCTACGAGCCGCCGACGCTCCCCGGGCAGGGGCGGATGAGGCCGGTCGGCGACGCGACGGCCTCCGCGGACGACCGCGCGGTCGCGAGGTACACGTACCTGCTGAGGACGGCCCCACCTGAGCGGCTCGAGGAGGTGCACGCGGAGGCGTTCGCCCAGCTGTCGCCGCAGCAGCGACAGCAGGTGCTCGCCCAGCTCAGCCAGGACCTGCCGGCCGGCGAGGCGCCCAGCTCGGCCGACCCGCGTGACCTGGCGCGGGCCGCGACCCGTGCGGAGATGCGGCAGCCCGGCTACCTGCAGTCGGCGTTCGCCGGGCCGGGCGTGGGATCGATGATGGCCGGCTCGATGCTCGGCACGATCGCCGGCGTGGTCATCGGCAGTGCGGTCGCGGACTCGATGCTGGGTGGCTTCGAGGGGTCGTCGGAGGCCGCGGCCGTGGGCGAGGGCACTGCCGGCGAGGACGTCGGCGGCGACCCGGGCGGTGAGCTCGGTGGGGACCCGGGCGGGGACCTCGGTGGCGACTTCGGCGGCGGTGACTTCGGAGGGTTCGGCGACTTCTGACCGTCGGCGTGCGTCCGAGCCTGTCGGTGGGGGCGCCTAAGATCAGTGGCGATGTCAGCGCCAGCCAGCTCCGGGAACTTCGTCCACCTCCACAACCACACCGAGTACTCGATGCTCGACGGTGCGGCCCGGATCGACGAGCTGATGGCGGCTGCGGCGGAGCAGGGGATGCCGGCGATCGCGACGACGGACCACGGCTACATCTTCGGTGCCTACGAGTTCTGGAAGACCGCGAAGAAGCACGGCGTCAAGCCGATCATCGGCCTCGAGGCCTACATCACGCCGGGCACGCACCGGAGCGACCGGACGCGGGTGAAGTACGGCGACGGCGGCCGCGACGACGTCTCCGGCGGCGGGGCCTACACCCACATGACGATGCTGGCCCGCAACAACAACGGGATGCACAACCTCTTCCGGATGGCCTCGCTCGCGTCCATGGAGGGCTACTACTTCAAGCCCCGCATGGACAAGGAGCTGCTCGAGACCTACGGCCAGGGGCTCATCGTCACGACCGGCTGCCCCTCCGGCGAGGTGCAGACGCGGCTGCGACTGGGCCAGTGGGACGCGGCCGTGCAGGCGGCCTCGGACCTCAAGGACATCGTCGGCGCCGACAACGTCTACTGCGAGCTGATGGACCACGGCATCCAGATCGAGCGCCAGGTCCGACAGGACCTGCTCCGGCTGGCCAAGGAGCTGAGCCTGCCGCTGCTGGCCACCAACGACCTGCACTACACGCGCCAGCAGGACTCCGTCGCGCACGCCGCCCTGCTGTGCGTGCAGTCCGGTTCCACGATGCAGGACCCCAACCGGTTCAGGTTCGACGGGGACGGCTACTACCTCAAGACCGCCGAGGAGATGCGGCACACCTGGCGCGAGCTGCCCGAGGCGTGCGACAACACCCTTCTGGTCGCCGAGCGGTGCGAGGTGTCCTTCACCGAGGGGGAGGGGCGCTTCATGCCGCGCTTCCCCTGCCCGGAGGGCGAGGACGAGACCAGCTGGTTCCTCAAGGAGGTGCAGACCGGCCTCCACCGGCGCTTCCCCGAGGGGGTGCCGGACTACGCGACGAAGCAGGCGGCGTACGAAGGGGAGATCATCCTCTCGAAGGGCTACGCGGGGTACTTCCTCGTCGTCGCCGACTTCATCAACTGGGCGAAGAACAACGGCATCCGCGTCGGTCCCGGTCGAGGCTCCGGCGCTGGGTCGATGTGCGCCTACGCGATGGGGATCACCGACCTCGACCCCATCCCGCACGGGCTGATCTTCGAGCGCTTCCTCAACCCCGAGCGCGCCTCGATGCCCGACTTCGACGTCGACTTCGACGACCGGCGACGCTCCGAGGTCATCCGCTACGTCACCGAGAAGTACGGCAGCGAGCGGGTGGCGATGATCGTCACCTACGGCACGATCAAGGCCAAGCAGGCGCTCAAGGACGCCTCGCGGGTGATGGGTTTCCCGTTCGCCATGGGGGAGAAGCTCACCAAGGCGATGCCTGCGTCGGTGATGGGCAAGGACATCCCGCTGTCCGGGATCTACGACACCGAGCACAAGAGGTATGGCGAGGCCGGCGAGTTTCGCGACCTGCTGGCTGAGGACCCGCACGCGGCCGAGGTCTTCGAGACCGCTCGCGGGCTGGAGGGGCTGAAGCGCCAGTGGGGCGTGCACGCCGCCGGCGTCATCATGTCCAGCGAGCCGCTGCTCGACCTCATCCCGATCATGCGCCGCGACCAGGACGGCCAGATCATCACCCAGTTCGACTACCCGACGTGCGAGGCGCTCGGGCTGGTCAAGATGGACTTCCTGGGCCTGCGCAACCTCACCGTCCTCGACGACGCGATCGTCAACATCCGGGAGAACCGCGGCGAGGAGGTCGACCTCGACGCGCTGTCGAAGGACATGACCGACCCGGAGGCCTACAAGCTGCTCGGGCGGGGTGACACGCTCGGCGTCTTCCAGCTCGACGGCAACGGCATGCGCCAGCTGCTGCGGCTCATGCGTCCGGACAACTTCGAGGACATCTCGGCGGCGCTGGCGCTCTACCGCCCCGGGCCGATGGGCGTCAACGCGCACACCAACTTCGCCCTGCGCAAGAACGGCCAGCAGGACCTGACTCCGCTCGACCCGATGCTGAAGGGCAAGCTGCAGCCGGAGATGGAGGAGGCGCTGGGCCCGATCCTGGGCAATACCTACGGTCTGTGCATCTACCAAGAGCAAGTGATGGAAATTGCTCAGAAGCTGGCGGGCTACACGCTCGGCAACGCGGACCTGCTGCGGCGCGCGATGGGCAAGAAGAAGAAGGAGGTGCTCGACGCCGAGTACATCCCCTTCTCCGACGGCATGAAGGCCAAGGGCTTCACCGAGGCGTCGGTCGCCGCGCTGTGGGGCGTGCTCGTGCCGTTCTCCGACTACGCGTTCAACAAGGCGCACACCGCGGCCTACGGCGTCATCTCCTACTGGACCGCCTACCTCAAGGCCAACTACCCCGCGGAGTACATGGCGGCGCTGCTCACGAGCGTCGGCGACGACAAGGACAAGACCGCCCTCTACCTCGCCGAGTGCCGGCGGATGGGCATCGCTGTGCTGCCTCCGGACGTCAACGAGTCGGTGGACAACTTCGCCGCCGTCGGTGAGGACATCCGGTTCGGCCTGTCTGCGGTGCGCAACGTCGGTCACAACGTGGTCGCGGCGGTCGTCGGGGCCCGCGAGGCCAAGGGTGCCTTCACCTCCTTCGAGGACTTCCTGCGCAAGAGCCCGGCCGTGGTCTGCAACAAGCGCACGATCGACTCGCTGTGCAAGGCCGGGGCGTTCGACAGCCTGGGCCACACCCGCCAGGGGCTGGTGAGCGTCCACGAGCGGTACGTCGACGCCCTCGTCGACGAGAAGAAGCAGGAGGCCATCGGCCAGGACAGCCTGTTCGCCGGGTTCGGCCTGGACGACGGGGAGCCGGACCCCTCGATGCAGATCGTCACCCTGCCGCCGGTGCCCGGCATCGAGTGGGACAAGTCGGTGCGGCTGGCCTTCGAGCGCGAGATGCTCGGGCTCTACGTCTCCGACCATCCGCTCAACGGCATCGAGCACGTCCTCTCCCAGCACGCCAGCGCCTCGATCCTGGAGCTGGTGGGGGAGGACGGCGCGAAGGACGGCGACTTCGTCACGGTCGCCGGGCTGATCACCAACCTGCAGCTCAAGCGGACCAAGAACGGCGACCCCTACGCCCGGCTCGCGATCGAGGACATGGCCGGATCCGTGGAGGTCGTCTTCTGGCCGAAGGTCTACATGACGATCTCCACGATGCTGGCCGAGGACACGGTCGCGGTCGTCAAGGGCCGGCTCAAGAAGGGTGACGACGGCGCCGAGCTGCTGGCCAACGAGCTCATGCTGCCCGACATCAAGCAGGGTCCCCGCGGCCCGGTCGTGCTCACGATGCCCCTGGGCCGGGCCACCGACGGCCTCGCGCACCGGCTCAAGGGCGTGCTGGCAGACCACCCGGGCACCACCGAGGTGCACATCAAGCTCGCGCAGCCCGGCCGCACCGTGCTGCTCCGACTTGACGACACCCTGCGGGTGACCGCCTCGCCGGAGCTCTTCGGCGACCTCAAGGCGCTCCTCGGGCCCTCCTGCATCGCCGGGTAGACACCGCGCGGCACCGATTCGATGCTCGTGCCGTCCAGTCGTGTCGCGGGGGTCGTCGGGGCGACCACCGTGACGCGACAGGACGGGACGTCGGTGCGCCACGTCCGCTCGGGGCATTGACGCCAGGTCCCCCCTCCAGGATGGTGGTCGGTGTGACTGGGTCGCAGAGACCGGAGCTGGACGCCGCCGTGCGGGCCGCGGAGCGCTGGCTCGACAGTGTCTGGACGAGACGGGTCCCTGCAGAGCGGGGCATCGACGAGATCGCCGCCCGCATCCCGGGACGGTTTCCCCGGAACGGCAGGAGTGCCTCGGAGGTCGTCGAGGAGCTGGCAGAGGTCGTCGAACCAGGACTCATGGCGATCGGGTCCCCCCGCTTCTACGGATGGGTCATGGGCGGCACTCTCCCCGCCGCCCTCGCCGCGGACTGGATGGTCAGCGCGTGGGACCAGAACGCCGGCATGCGGGACGCGACCCCCGGGGTGGTGGCGGTCGAGGACGCTGCTGCTCGCTGGATCCTCGAGGCACTGGGGTTCCCGACCTCCTGCGCCGTCAGTTTTGTCACGGGCGGGACGATGGCGAACTTCACCGCGCTGGCCGCAGCCCGCGACTCCGTCCTGTCGCAGGCAGGGTGGCACCAGGGGAGCCTCGGGCTGTCCGGCGGCCCTCGGGTGCGGGTCCTTGCCGGTGCCGAGCGCCATGGGTCGATCGACCTTGCGCTGCGCTACCTGGGCCTGGGTGAGCCGGAGCTGGTGGCGGTGGACCCCCAGGGCTGCCTGGACGCGTCGGCACTCCGCGAGGCCCTCGCCACCTCGGACGGCCCCACCATCGTCTGCGCCCAGGCGGGCAACATCCACTCGGGCGCCTTCGACCCGTTCGGCGAGGTCGTCGCTGCTGCCCGGGAGATCGGCGCCTGGGTCCACGTCGACGGCGCGTTCGGCCTGTGGGCCGCGACCGTGCCCGCCCTGGCCGGGCTGGTGGCCGGGCTCGCCGAGGCCGACTCCTGGGCGACGGACGCTCACAAGACGCTGAACACGCCCTACGACGGGGGCATCGCCCTGGTCCGTGACCCCGTCGCCCTGGCCCGGGCCTTCGGCCACGGGGCGGACTACCTGCTGCACTCCGAGATCCCGGATCCGCACGAGAAGGTGCCCGAGCTGTCCCGCCGGGCCCGGGGTGTGCCGATCTGGGCGGCCCTCGACGCACTTGGCCGTGACGGGTTGGTCGAACTGGTCCGCGGGCTGGTGGAGGCTGCGCAGGGCATCGCCACCGGTCTGGCCGAGCTGCCCGGGGTGCGAGTCCTGAACGACGTCGTCTACACACAGGTCACCATCTCGGTGAACGACGACGCGACGACACGGGCGGTGCTGGCCACCCTGATGGAGGAGGGCACGGTGCACCCGAGCGGCAGCCGCTGGCACGATCGCGACGTGATCCGCTTCTCGGTCAGCAACCACGCCACCGACGCGGCGTCCGTCGCCGACACCGTGGACGCCGTACGACGGGCGATCGGCAAGGTCGCGTAGGGCCGCGACGGGGGCCCGAGACACTTCGGTCGAGCAACACCACGCGTCCGGATGAGCGGGCCGGCGCGTCCGGTCGTATCTGGCGGGGCTGGGGGGACTCTCTGCGGTGAGCTTCGTCGTCGGCATAGCGCGGGCAGTGCCCGTGCGCCATCCGTAGAACTACCCATAGCCACCGCTCGTCGTCGACGGGACGATAGGGCGCAGTATCGGTCCGCCAGGGGAGGGAACATGCTGGTCCAGTACTCGGTGTCGTTCGACCCCGCGCGCAGCCCCCAGGGACTGCTCGACAAGCTGGGGCTGAGCCTGGGGAGCCTGCGCCAGCACAACCGGCGGGTCCCGGCCGTCGTGCTCGTCCACGACCCGGCCCCGGCCGAGCTCGGCGCCCTCTGCGCCACCCACGGGGCCGAGCTGGTGGACCGGGGCCCGTATGCCGCACGCCTCGCCTCGCTCTGCCCCGAGGGGTGGCCGGTGCTCGCCGCGAACCCGACCCTGCACAAGTTCCTCGCCCACGGGGCGCTCGGCCAGGTCGAGCGGGTCCTGTGCGTCGACTGCGACACCCTCTTCCGCGACGACGTGGAGCGCCTGTTCGCGACCTATCGCCAGGCCGACGTCTACGCCCGCGAGGAGGTCCACACGGGCCCCAGCCGCTACGGCCCGGACGCCGTCTTCCTCGACGTGCCGGCCCTGCGGCGACTGGCGGACTCGCTCGGCGTGCTCCCCATACCCCCCTTCAACACCGGGGTGGTCCTGCTCAACCACGGTCGCTCCGCCGACCTGGCGCGGCTGCACGGCTGGTTCGTGCAGTGCGTGTGGCACCTGATGGTCTGGATGTCGGCACACCCGGAGCACGCAGCGGGGACCGGCTACGGGACCCTCGAGGGGATCGGGTCTGCCCACGGGCTGGCCTCAGCGGAGCAGCGCGCGCGGGCGCTGCCCTACCCGTCGGCGAACCAGTGGATCGTCGAGGAGGTCGCCACCTGGCTCGCGCTGGGCGCCATCCCCGGACTGGCGACCGGCTACCTGTCGCCCGCGCACGTCCCGCAGAACGGCGAGCTCGCCGACCCCAGCGCCGCTGCGGTCGCCGACTGGCAGCTCTGCCACTACTTCTCCACCGACCCACGCACCGCGCTGACCTGGCTGGACAGGCCGGCGACCGTCCGAACCAGGAGCTGAGATGACCACCGACGACACGCCACGCCCGGCGAAGAAGACGACCAGCCGCAGGAGCAGCGGCACGAGATCGGGAGGCCGGTCCGCCGCGTCCGGCGGCGAGCGCGGACGCGACTTCCCCGACCGCATCTATGCGGTCGCCTCCCCGCCCTCGGTCGGCGGGACCTCGCTGTTCACACCGGGCATGACCACCGACGCGGAGAGCGTGGACGCGTTCGTGTCCTCCGAGGAGGACGTGATGCAGGCCGCGGCCGCGCTGGAGCAGGCCGGCTTCGAGGTGCTGCAGGCGACCAACCTCCTCATCAACTTCGCCGGACCGGCCGAGGCGTTCGAGCAGGCCTTCGGCGCGCACCTGTTCACGCAGGAACGGTCGGTGATCAAGCCGGGCAACGTCGAGGACGAGGCCACCTTCATCGACAACGCGGACACCCGTGTCTCCGGCCTCATCGAGACCCAGGGGTCGGAGTTCGAGGAGCTGCTCGAGGGGGTGGCGATCGAGGAGCCCTACTACCTCGACGCGCCGCTCGCGCTGCCGCCGGTGGTGGACTACTGGCACCTCAACGTGCCCGACGACGTCTCGGTCGCCCTCAACTCCGAGCGGCCGCACCGCAACGCGATCACGGGCAAGGGGATCCGGGTCGCGATGGTGGACACCGGCTTCCAGACGCACGCGTTCTTCACCGAGCACGGCTACCGGGTCGAGCCGACCACGCTCGGTCCGGGCACCGCCGACCCCACCGTCGACGAGAACGGCCACGGCACCGGTGAGTCGGCGAACATCTTCGCGACCGCCCCCGACATCACGCTGCTCCCGGTCAAGTGCGCGACGGCCTCCGGTGCGCTCGTCAACGTCACCGCCGCGTTCACCGCCGCCGCCGCGCTCTCGCCGCACGTCATCACCAACAGCTGGGGCTCGAGCCAGCAGAACGGGCCGCTCAGCGCGGCCAACCAGGCGCTCGCCGCAGCGGTCGCCGGTGCCGTCGCCTCCGGGATCATCGTCGTGTTCTCGGCCGGCAACGGCGGCTGGGGCTTCCCCGGCCAGCACCCCGACGTCGTCTCGGTCGGGGGCGTGCACCAGAAGCCGGACGGCACGTGGGAGGCCTCCAGCTACACCAGCGGCTTCAACTCGAACATCTACCCCGGCCGCCGCGTCCCGGACGTCTCCGGCCTGGTCGGCATGCTGCCGCGGGCGATGTACATCATGCTGCCGCTCCCGGCCGGCTGCGCCATCGACCAGGGCAACGGCGGCGGTGCGTTCCCCAACGGTGACGAGACCGCCACCGACGACGGGTGGGCCGCCTTCAGCGGCACTTCGGCCGCGGCACCGCAGATCGCGGGTGTGTGCGCGCTGATCCGCCAGGTCTGCGGCCGGATGACCCCGGTGCAGGTGCGGCAGGTGCTCATGGACACGGCCCGCGACGTCACGTCGGGCACCAACCACCCCAACCACGGCCATCCCGCCACGGTGGGGCCGGACCTCGCGACCGGCAACGGACTCGTCGACGCTCACCGGGCGGTGCTCATCGCCAAGCTCCGCTGCATCGTGGGCCCGGTGGTGCCGGTCGTCCCGATCCACCCGGCCATCGGACCGATCCGGCCGATCCGGCCCCTGCTGCCGTTCCTGCCGGTCCGCCCCGTGGTGCCGATCCACCCGGCCATCGGACCGGTCAGACCGTTCATCCAGCCGATCCTGCCGTTCCGGCCCCCGGTGCTGCCGTTCCGGCCCCCGGTCCTCCCGTTCCGTCAGCCGGTCTTCCCGGTGCCCGGTCCCTTCGAGGACGAGCAGGAGCCGGGCGGGTACGACGTGCCCGGCCAGCAGGGTGGCTACGAGGCCCAGGGCGGGTATGACGTGCAGGGCGGCCAGCAGAGCGCACCCGGCATCGGCATCAGCGCCGAGGACCTCGTCGAGCTCGAGCGCTACATCATCGAGTCCGACAGCCCGCCGGAGCTCTGAGGCATGGCTCCCGGACGAGAGACGGAACCGGCGTCGGACGGTCAGGACGGTCAGGGCGAGAGCGTCGTCGCGATCGTCCTGGCGCGGTCCACCGACACGGTGCAGACCGTCGAGGAACGCTTTGCCGAGGCCGGCTTCACGGTCGGCCCGGCGAGCGGGCCCACGTTCTCGATCCAGGCCCCCGCGGCGACCTTCGAGAGCGCGTTCGGCGAGCGGCCGGTGCACGCGGACGACGGCGGCTGGACGACGGGTCAGGGGGACGAGATGCCCCTGACCGCGCTCGCCGACGACCTGCAGCACGAGCTGGTCGCGGTGGCGTTCGAGCGACCGGTCGAGCTGCACGACGAGGGAGACGGGATGAGCCTGCACCAGGAGGACGGGTGACCGCCACCACCAGCACCATGCTGCCGGACGCTGCCCTCCGCCTCCTGCACGGGCCGGTGGGCGCGGCCGGCGGCGTGGTCGTCATCGACGGGCTGCCCGACGGCCGGCTCCTCACCGCACTCCTGGAGGAGGCGTCCACGGCATACCCGACCTCGGACCGGCAGGAGGTCGACGTCGACGACGGTGCGCCCGGCCGGGGCGGGACCCCTGCCAGGCGCCTCTACACCGCCGGCGGTGGGCCGGTGCAGGACGCGTTCTACGGCGCGGCGTGGCTGTCCGACTACCTCTCCTCCGTGTGCGCCACCCGGGTGCGGCCGACGGGCACGCGCGGCAGCTACAGCTACTACGTCCACGTGGGGGACCACCTCGGGCTCCACCTCGACATCGAGGCCTGCGACGTCACGCTGATCAGCGTCCTGCGCGACGACGCGGGTGCGGAGGAACCGTCCGGGGGCCTGCTCGTGCACGCCGCCCACCTCGGAGCCGACCTGCACGCCGTGCGCCGGGCACCGCACGACGGTCTGGGCCTGGTCAAGGCGGTGCCCGGGCAGAGCGTGGTGCTCCTCGGTGGGCTGCTGCCCCACGAGACGGTGCCGGTGGAGCCCGGCGGGGCGAGGCTCATCTCGGCGCTGTGCTTCGCCGCGGGGTGAGGACGGCGGCGTCGCGACGCGGAGGGACCGTGACGGCACACCGGGGCCCGTTCACGGTGCCCTCTGCCCGCGGACGGGGCACGATGAGGGCATCGACCGTCGAACCAGGGAGCGTGCTGTGGAACCGATCACCGAGCAGTCAGGGCTGGACACGTCCGTGCTGGGGCTCTACCTCAACGACCACCTGGCCGGCGCCGCCGGTGGTCGCGCCCGCGCGCACGACATGGCGAAGCGTCACGCGGACCTGCCCATCGGACCCGGCCTGGTCAGGTTCGCGAGCGAGCTGGACATGGAGTACGCCCGGCTGCGTCGACTCATCGACGAGCTCGGCCTGCAGCAGCGGATCCCGCGCCGCGTCGCGGCGGTCGTGGGCGAGAAGCTCGGCCGGCTCAAGCTCAACGGCCACCTCTTCACGCGCTCGCCGATGACCCCGCTGCTGGAGGTCGAGCTGATGCGCGGCGCGGTCAATGCCAAGCGGGGCCTCTGGCAGGTGCTGCGCGACCAGGCCCACCTCCTGGGGCTCGACGAGGCCGAGTGGGCCCGCCTCGACCAGCTCGCCCAGGACCAGTCGGCGCGCCTCGACGAGATGCACGCGCTCGTGCGCGGGACCGCCCTGCGCGAGAACGGACCGGTCTGAACCCCTCGTCCGCCGCACTGCAGACGACGAACCCCTGACTCGCGGGTAGCGTTGGGCGGGTGACTCCCGAGACCACCCGCACAACCCCGCCCGTCGCCACCCGCGCCGACGTCGTCCGCAGCCACCACGGCGAGGACGTCTCCGACGCCTACGAGTGGCTGCGCGACAAGAACGACCCGCGGGTGATCGCTCACCTGGAGGCGGAGAACGCCTACACCGACGCGGTGACGGCGCACCTCGGGGGGCTGCGCGAGGCGGTCTTCGGCGAGATCAAGAGCCGCACCCAGGAGACCGACCTCTCGGTCCCGGTCCGGCACCGCGACTGGTGGTACTACACGCGCACGATCGAGGGCCAGCAGTATGCGGTGCACGGCCGGATCGCGGTCGGCGAGTCCCCCGACCGACCGGCGCTCGACCCGGGCGTCGCGCCGGAGGCCGAGGAGGTCCTGCTTGACGGCAACGCCGAGGCGCAGGGGCTGGAGTTCTTCTCCCTGGGCGCGCTCGACGTCAGCCCTGCGGGCGACCGGCTCGCCTACGCCGTCGACACGACCGGCGACGAGCGCTTCGACCTGCGGATCAAGGACCTCAGCACCGGCGAGGTCGTGGACGAGGCGGTCACCGGCATCGGCTACGGCACCGCCTGGTCCACGGACGCGGCACACCTCTTCTACACCCGCGTCGACGACGCCTGGCGCCCCTTCCAGGTCTGGAGGCACGAGGTCGGCACGCCCGCGGAGTCGGACGTGCTCGTGCACCAGGAGGACGACGAACGCTTCTGGATGGGCGTGGGCAGCTCGCGCGACGACCGCTACGTCGTCATCGGGATGGGTAGCAAGAACACCTCCGAGTTCCTCCTCCTCGACGCGGACGACCCGACCGGTCCGGTGCGCGTCGTCGCGCCGCGCGAAGAGGGCGTGGAGTATGACGTGGAGCCGGCGGGGGAGCGGCTGTGGGTCGTCCACAACAAGAACCACCGCGACTTCGAGCTGGCCGTCGCGCCGGCGAGCGCCACGTCCTCGGAGCAGTGGACGACCGTGGTGCCGGGGCAGGACGGGGTGCGGGTCAGCGGGGTCGAGGCGTTCGCCGGCCACCTCGTCCTCTCGCTGCGCCGCGAGGGCCTGACCCAGGTGCAGGTCCTGCCGCTGTCCGGCACCGGGCTGCCCGTCGGGCAGGGGTACCAGGTGCCGGTCGACGAGGCGGTCTACTCCATCGACACCGGCGCGAACCCGACCTACGAGACGGACGTGGTCCAGGTCGTCGTGGAGTCGCTCGTCACGCCGCGCAGCATCTACGACCTCGACCTTGCCTCGGGCGACCTCGACCTGGTCAAGCGCCAGCCGGTCCTGGGCGACTTCGACCCGGCGGACTACCAGCAGCACCGGCTGTGGGCGAGCGCCGCCGACGGGACCCGCATCCCGATCTCGCTCGTCGCGCGCAAGGACGTCGAGCCAGACGGCACCAACCCCGGCCTGATCTACGGCTACGGCTCCTACGAGATCTCCATCGACCCCTACTTCTCGGTGTCCCGCCTGTCCTACCTCGACCGCGGGGTGGTCTACGCCATCGCGCACGTGCGCGGCGGCGGGGAGATGGGCCGCGGCTGGTACGAGCAGGGGCGCATGGAGAACAAGGTCAACACCTTCACCGACTTCGTCGCCTGCGCCGACCACCTCGTCGAGAGCGGCTGGGTCGCCCCCGAGCGGCTCGCGGCCGAGGGCCGGTCGGCCGGCGGGCTGCTCATGGGCGCGGTGCTCAACCTCGCACCCGAGCGCTTCCGCGTCGTGCACGCCGGCGTGCCGTTCGTCGACGCGCTGACCACGATCCTCGACCCGTCGCTGCCGCTGACCGTCGGCGAGTGGGAGGAGTGGGGCAACCCGGTCGAGTCGGCCGAGATCTACGAGCTGATGCGCGGCTACACGCCCTACGAGAACATCCGGGCCGTGGACTACCCGGCGATCCTGGCCACCACCGGGCTCAACGACACGCGCGTCTTCTTCGTCGAGCCGGCCAAGTGGGTCGCGCGGCTGCGCGAGACCGTGACGTCAGACCCGGTGGAGCGTCCCATCGTCCTCAGGACCGAGATGATCGCCGGGCACGGGGGCAAGACCGGACGGTACGACGCGTGGCACGAGACCGCCTTCGAGATCGCGTTCATGCTGGACCAGCTGGGCGCGACCGAGCCGGTCTGACCAGAGAGCGGCGCCGGGTGCCATGATCGCCGGATGGCCTGCACCTTCTGCCTGATCGCCACCGGCGAGGAGCCGGCCGACGTCGTCCTGTCCACGGACGACGTCGTGGGCTTCCTCGACCGGCGCCCCCTCTTCAAGGGGCACGTGCTGCTCATACCCCGGCGGCACGTGCACACCCTTCCCGACCTTCCCGACGACCTCGTCGTCCCGCTCCTCACCGCGGCGCGCAGCCTTGCCCGGGCCGTCGTCGACGGGCTCGGGGCGCAGGGTTCGTTCGTGGCGATGAACAACGTCGTCAGCCAGTCGGTCGCACACCTGCACGTGCACGTCGTGCCACGCACCAAGGGGGACGGGCTGCGGGGGTTCTTCTGGCCGCGGACGACGTATGCCGAGGGGGAGGCGAAGGAGCATGCCGCTCGCCTGCGGGCGGTGCTCGACCAGGGTTGAGACGCCGATCAGCACGATGCGGTCGTTCGTGGGGACAGCCTCGCCGCCCGTCCCCGGGTCGGCGTAGTCTCGAAGGACAGCGACCGACAGGAGGACCTCATGGATCTGATGACCCGGGCCGAGTTCGAGGAACTGGTGGGTGAGGGCGACGGGACACGGGTGTCCCTGTTCGTGCCGACGCACAGCGCGGCCACCCCCCACGACCGCGACGAGGACCGGCTGAGGTGGAAGAACCTGCTCACCGCCGCCGAGAGTGCGTTGATCGAGGACGAGCACGACCGCCGCGACGTGGACGCCCTGCTCGCGCCCGCGTGGGAGCTGCACGCCGACCGGCCGGCCTGGAGCCACCAGTCCGACGGGCTGGTGATGTACCTGAGCCCCGGCTGGTCGGCGACCTACCGGGTGCCGCTGGAGCTGCCCGAGCTGGCCGCGATCGGCAGTTCGTTCGTCCTGGGTCCGGTGCTGCCGCTGCTGAGCGACCAGAACTACGCCGTGCTGACCCTGAGCCAGAAGGACGTGCGGGTGCTGCGCGGCAGCCGCGACCGGATCGGCGAGCTGAGGCTGCCGTCGGTGCCCGCCGCTTTCGACGACGTGTTCGAGCCCGACGGGCCGCAGTCGGACTCGGTGCCCCGTCCCAACGCCTCGGGCCGCAACGGACCGACCGGTGCCGTCTACTACGGCGCGAGCTCGCTGGACAACGCGCACAAGGAGGACGTCGTGGAGTTCTTCCGCGAGGTCTCGCGCGGGCTCGAGCAGCACCTGGCGGGACGGTCCATCCCGCTGATCCTCGCCGGCCTCCCCGAGTGGGTCGCCGTCTACCGCGAGCTCAACGGCTACCCCCACCTGCTGGACGATGCGGTCGAGCGCAATCCCGACGACATGAGCCCCGACGCCCTGCGGTCCGCGGCCTGGAAGCTCGTCGAGAAGCGGCTGGACGACGAGAGCGGCCTGCTGGTGGACCGCTTCCACGAGCAGAGGGCACGCGGGACCGGTGCCCTCGGCGCGCAGGAGTGCCACCGGGCGGCCCAGGAGGGACGGGTCGACACACTGCTGCTGGCCCGAGACGAGTGCTGGGCGGGTGGCAACGGCGCACCTCACGTCGTGCGGCCCACCAGCGAGGACGACGACACCTGCGGGCTGGTCGACGCGGCCACCAGGGCCACCCTGCGCAACAGCGGCTCGGTCCGGGTGCTCGACGAGCTGCCCGACAGGGCGCCGGTCGCGGCGGTGCTGCGCTACTGAGTTGGGCAGCGCCGACACCCGGCGTGCGACGAGCGTGGCGCAACCCACCGACCGCGCGCAGCGGACGGAAGCGCGAGGTGGCGTTGAGCCGTCGGTGCAGACCGTCTGGACCGGCACGGCGGTGATCTAGGCCAGCCGAGCAGGTGCATTCGTCAGTGCTCAACCTCCGAGCGCCCACCCTCTCGGTGGGCAGCGACCCCGGAGCACCGACGTGCCAGGTAGTCGTGTCACGCCGGTTGCTCCCGCGACCACCGAGACACGACAGGACAGGACAGCACGCCGGTTCGGTGGCGGGCGTGAGTTGCCGTCGACAGCCTGGCATGCGCCTGGAGTTGTCCACAGACCGTGGCCTGTTGGCTGCGGGTGCGCGGCCGGTCGCACCATCCTGAGGCGGTGACGACAGAGCGCGCGTTCCCGGACATCCCCGGCCAGCGAGGACTGGCCACGGTCCCGCAGCTCCTGGAGGCAGGGTGGACTCGGTCCGCCCTGCGCCAGGCCAGGGCGACCCGGTGGCAGGAGCCCATGCCACGGGTCCTCGCTCCGCACCGCGGCCCGCTCGACGGTCAGGCGCGGCTGGCGGCCGCGGCGCTGTGGGCGGGCACCTAGGCAACCGTGACCGGCACGGTCGCCCTGAGCAGGCTGGGCGTCAAGTGCACCAGGTTGACCGGTGTGACCTTCGTCATCCCGGAGGCAGGCCGAGCGAGGCAGCACGAACGGGTACGGCTCGTCCGGACGGCCAGGGAGCTCGAGGTTGTCAGCAGGTCGGGGCCTGCCACCTTCGTCGGAGGTGCTCGCGCCCTGGCGGACGCCGCGGTCTACGAGGCGCACGGGCAGGACGAGCTCGAGTCCCTGACCATCAGCGTGTTGCAGCGCGGGTTGACTACGCCTGAGCTGCTCGAGAGGGAGCTGTGGCTCCGTCCGCTCGCAGCGGTGTCGTCCGTGTGGAAGGGCCTCGAAGGGTTCGTGGACGGGGCATGGTCTCGACCGGAGGTTGTCTTGCGGGAGGTCGTGGACGGGGCGGTGGCTTCCCGCCGATGGTGACGAACTGCATGCTGGTCAGGGTGGACGACGGAGAGGTCGTCGGCACCCCCGACGGCTACATCGAGGATGCGGGGGTGGTTGTCCAGGTGCACTCGCGTCAGTTCCACCAAGGCATCGACGACCAGGGCGGTGACACGTGGGCACGAACCGTCGAGAAGGACGGTGACTTCGTCGCTGCGGGAGTGCGGGTCGTCGGCGTCACACCCTGGACGCTCTACTCGCGGCCGGCGAGGTTCGTCACGCGGTTGCGCAAGATCGTGGCCCTCGGTCTGGCTGGACCACGGCCTGCCGTCCGTGTCATGCCACGCACTGCCGACGCCAGTCGGTCACGAGGGCCCGCCTGATCCACGGATGTGCCAGCCTGTCGCGTCACGGTGGTCGGTTGAACGACCAGCGTGACGCGACA